>JAAOIK010000007.1 GCA_015163855.1 Pseudobdellovibrionaceae bacterium | reverse complement strand
ACATTTACTTTTATTAAGCAAGCAAGCAAATAAATACTTTTATTAAGCAAGCAAATAAATAACAAGTTTTTTCAAAAAGCGCAAGTGCAATTCTAAGCGAGACAAAGGCAGTAGCAAGGCGAAGGAGGGACTACCCCCTAAGGGACTACCCCCTAAGGGGTCTGGCCCCAAGAGGTCTGTTCCTCTAAATTGGGTAAGGTTGACCTCGTTAGGATTGTAACATAATATTTCTACATAATGAACTCACAACAGCAGTCACAAACAAAAGCGTTAAAATATTGGGTAGAGTTTTTTGATGACCTCCAAAATATAAGAGGGCGGGCTAACAATACGGTTTTGGCTTACCGGCGTGATTTAGAAATGTATGTGGAGTTTATAGCTTTAAAAAAAGACATTAGTCAGTTTTCTTATTTTTTAAGTAAAAAACAATTAAGCACAAGGTCGCAAGCGAGAGTAATTAGCAGTGTAAGAAGTTATTTTCGTTTCTGCGAAAAGCAGGGCGACAAAGCTCCCGAGTTGCGTAGTTTACAATTGCCAAAAGTAACAGTGACTTTACCTAAAGCTTTATCTTTTGCTGATTTTCAAACTTTATTACAATCGGCTCAAGTAGAAAGCAAAGCCAAAACCATTAGAAACCAAACGCTATTAATTTTACTGTTTGGTTTGGGTTGTAGAGTAAGCGAATTAATTAATGTTAATTTGTATGACTTTAAAGAAACCGACGCTTCTTTAATCGTAACAGGCAAGGGAGCTAAACAACGATTGCTACCTTTAATAGACAGTGTGTTAAAGCAGGTTAATTTGTATTTACAAAATAGCAGAAACCAGTTAGCTAAGAAAAAAGAAGAAGCCTTGTTGGTAAATAATCGAGGCAATCGTTTAAGTCGGGTGGATGTTTGGCGGTGGTTAAAGGCATGGGCTTTAAAATCGCATTTAGATATTTCGGCAGTAAGTCCGCATAAGTTTCGCCATGGTTGCGCAACGGCTTTATTAAATGCAGGAGCAGATTTGCGTTCGATTCAAATATTATTGGGTCATTCTAGTTTACAAACTACACAAATTTATACTAGTGTTTCTTATAAGCAGGCAGAAAAAGAATTAAACGCCCACCACCCTTTAGCTAAAATGAAAAAATAAAAAATTAAAACCCAAACTAAAAAAATAAAAAACTAAATTAAAAACCAAACTAAAAAAATAAAAGGAAGTTATGCAAGATACAAATACAGAAAACACCAATAATGATTATTCCGAATTAACCCTAAGCACTCGTGTGGTAGCTATGCCCGCCGACACTAATCCTGATGGCGATATGTTTGGCGGATGGGTGTTGTCGGCCATGGATTTGGCAGGGTCTTTAATAGCAAAAAAAATTGCCAAAGGAAGAGTGGTAACCATCGGTGTAAATTCTATGACTTTTTTATTGCCAGTATTTGTTGGAGATACACTTTGCTGTTATGTAAAATTATTAAAAACAGGAAACACCTCTATTACCATACATATAGAGGCGTGGGCCAGCCGACAATACGAAAGCAAAAGAGTTAAAGTTACAGAGGGGGTTTTTACCTATGTTTCTATTTATTCTAACAGAAAACCACGAAGCATTACTGATGAATACAAATAATCCACAAAATATTTTTAATCCATATAAAAAACCCAAGAAATAAATATGCACAAGTCATTTTATATTGTTGTTATTAGTGGAGGTAGTGGTGCAGGAAAAAGCACTTTTTCTAATGCACTTTTAAAAAAAATAGGTACAGAGAATGTACAAATTTTGAGTCAAGATAATTACTATGTGGATCAAAGTCAGCAGTTTGATGGAGATGGTAAAAGTGTAAATTTTGATCACCCTCGGTCTTTGGATTTTTCGTTACTGTTAAAACATATTTGTTCTTTAAAAAATGGAGAAAATGTTAAAACTCCCGTTTATGATTTTGTTACTCACACTAGGCAGGCGGTAGCCCGCACTTTTTCACCCAAGCCCATTTTAATTGTAGAGGGTACTTTAGTAATGGCTCAAAAAGAAATTAGAAAGATTAGTGATTTACTAATTTTTGTAGATTGCAATGAAGATCTTCGTTTAAAAAGACGGTTAAGTCGTGATGTTGTAGAAAGGGGTAGAACAGAAGAGGGGGTAAGGGAACAGTTTATTAATCAAGTGGCCCCCATGCATAATCAATTTGTAGAGCCCTCTAAAACTTTTGCTAATATTATCGTTAGCGTTAGTGATTTTGAAAAAAAAATAAACGAAGTGGTTTTGCAATTAAATAGAGGGTCAGACCCCCAGATTCCCTAAGTGTAACTATCCACCGAAGGGCAAGCGCAAATTAAATTTTTATCTCCATAGGCTTGGTCAATGCGCCCTACAGAGGGCCAAAATTTATTGTCTTTTACCCATGGTAAAGGATATGCAGCTTGCGTTCTAGAGTATTTATAATTCCATTCGTCTTTGGTTATTTCACTTAAAGTATGAGGGGCATTGGTTACTAGCTCGGGTTGATCTTGCATTTCTTTTTTTATAGAAGATAAGGCTTGTATAAAGCGGTCCATTTCTTGTTTGCTTTCACTTTCTGTGGGTTCGATCATTAAAGTTCCCGCAACAGGCCATGCCATTGTGGGGGAGTGAAAGCCGTAATCCATTAAGCGTTTAGCAATGTCTTCAATACTAGCTCCGTACTTTTCTGGAAAGTCGCGACAGTCAATAATGCACTCGTGGGCTACAAAATTATTTTTTCCTGTATATAAAATAGAAAAATGTTTTGCTAATTTTTTAGCCATATAGTTAGCATTTAAAATAGCTATTTTTGTAGATTGTTTTATACCTTTAAACCCAAGCATTAATAAATAGGCCCAAGAAATAGTTAAAACACTAGCACTTCCCCAAGGGGCTGCGCTAACACAATGGGTATCTTTTAAATCTTCATTATAAGAATTGGGATTATGTACAGGGTGAGAAGGCAAAAAATTTTGTAAATGTTTACGCACTAAAATAGGGCCGACGCCTGGCCCTCCCCCTCCATGAGGTATAGAAAAAGTTTTATGTAAGTTAAGATGGCAAACATCAATAGGCCATAGTGCAGGTTTAGAAATACCAATTAAAGCATTCATGTTAGCGCCATCTAAATAAATTTGCCCACCATTGTCATGAATAATTTTGCAAATGTCTATAATGCTTTCTTCAAAAACTCCGTGAGTGGAGGGATAGGTAATCATTAATGCCGCTAAAGTGCTTTTATGTTCTTGGGCTTTTGTTTTTAAATCCTCAACATCAATATTGCCTTTTTGGTCACAGTTAATAATAACCACTTTCATTCCCGCCATATTTGCACTTGCAGGATTGGTTCCGTGAGCAGATTGGGGAACTAAACAAATATTTCTTTGATGGTTATTATTTTTTTTATGGTAAGCCGCAATGGTTAACAATCCTGCAAATTCACCCTGTGCTCCCGAATTGGGTTGTACAGAGCAAGCATCAAGACCTGTTAACTGGCATAGCATAGTTTCTAATTCTTTAATCATTTGTAAATAGCCCTTGGCTTGTTCCAAAGGAGCAAAGGGGTGTATGTCGCTCCATTGAGGCCACGATAAAGGCTCTAGCGAAGTCGCAGAGGTTAATTTCATAGTACAAGACCCTAGTGGAATCATAGAGTGATTTAAAGCTAAGTCTTTTTTTTCTAAAGATTTAATATATCTCATCATTTGTGTTTCGGAATGATAAGAGTTAAAAACGCGTTGTTGTAAAACCAAGTCGGTTCTTTGTAAATCAGAACTCCAATTCCAAGTTTCAAAAGAAGTGTTTAATAAAATTTGCTGATATTTTTGACTAACAGGAAGGTGACTTTCGTCAAAGGCATGTTTCTCGCCCTTTTTTTGAGTAAAGCTTTCTCTAGAAAAAATATGAAAAATTTCTTCCATTTCTTTTTCTGTAATTAATTCGTCTATAGAAATTTGTATTTCTGTGTTAGAGGGAAAATAAAAATTAATTTGGTGTTTATCTAAGTGCGTTTTAATATTTTGCTGCTCTTGTGGAGTAACCAAAATATTTAGTGTGTCAAAAAAATAAGTATTATTAATTACATAATTTAATTGCGTAAGTTGAGACGCCAGTTGTTTCGTTTTAGTATGAATATTTTGCGCAATAGCTTTTAAACCTTTTGGCCCATGATAAACAGCATACATAGAAGACAACACCGCTAGTAACACTTGCGAGGTGCAAATATTACTGGTCGCTTTTTCTCTACGAATATGTTGCTCTCTAGTTTGTAAGGCCATTCTTAAAGCAGGATTTCCCCACTTATCTTTAGATAAGCCAATTAATCGGCCAGGGAGTTGTCGTTTATATTGGTCTTTGCAAGAAATAAATGCAGAGTGTGGGCCTCCAAAACCTAAAGCTAATCCAAACCTTTGCGTTGTTCCAAAAACAATATCGGCCTTCCATTGGAGGGGGGAGCTTAGCAAATTTAGGCTTAGTAAATCTACCCCTAAAAGTAATGCCGTTTTTGGATCTTTAAAAGAAGCCTTTAAGTTTTTTAAATTATTTACCTCTCCTTTGGAATTAGGGTTTTGCACTAGCACTGCAAAAAAATCGTCGTCATGCTGGGTAAAGTTTTTAATATCATCAATAATTAGTTTTATACCCAAAGCTTTACTGCGTGTTTTTACTACCGCAAGGCTTTGAGAAAAAATGGACTTATCAATAAAGGCTGTGTGTTTTTTTTGCCGTGCAATATTCCACGCCATGCTAATGGCTTCGGCAGCTGCGGTGGCCTCATCTAGCAAAGAAGCATTGCAAATATCCATACCTGTAAGCTCGGTCACCATAGTTTGAAAATTAAATAAAGCCTCTAATCGGCCTTGGGAAATTTCTGCCTGATAAGGAGTGTAGGCGGTGTACCAGCTAGGGTTAGATAAAATATTTTTTTGTATAACAGGAGGTAAAAAACTAGGGTAATAGCCTTGGCCTATATAATTACGCCAAACGGTATTTTTAGAACCAATGTACCTAGCGTATTTTAAAAAATCTAATTCTGACAAACTGCTTTTATCCTCAACAGAGGATAAAATGTCTTTAGGTAAGTTTTTTTTAATTAATTCATCTAATGAAGAGGAGTCAAGCTCCTCTAACATTTGTTGTGTTTCTTTTTTGCTAGGGCCTATGTGGCGAGTTATCATTACTTTTTTTTCTTTGCTGAAGATTTCTTTTTAGTACTAGTTTTTTTCTTAGAAGCTTTCTTTTTAGTGCTAGCTTTCTTCTTAGTAGTTTTCTTTTTAGTACTGGATTTCTTTTTAGTAGCTTTCTTTTTAGCGCTAGCTTTCTTCTTAGTAGTTTTTGATAATTTATCCATAAGCTTTTTAATTTTAGCATCTACTAAATCTTGTATAACCATGGCTTGATTAATTTTATTTTGCGTTTCTTTTTTAGATAATTTTAAAATTTTGTTTATTTCTGCATTACCGTTAACATAAACTTGTTCTGCTTCTTTAGTTATTTTTTTATATACTTTTGAAGGAATGAAGCTAGTTTGTATAGGGCCTATATTTACTTTATGAGTTTCTTTAAATAACTTTTTTACTTTGTTAGATTTTTTTTGAAAGTCTTTTTCTAAATTTTTTTTAATTTTATTTAGATTTTTAGAAATTTTTTGAATTTCTTTTTTAGCTTCTTTATTGTTAATTAAAGAAAATAGCTCTGTAGTAATTTTTTGAATTCTTTTTTTTTGCATTTTTTCCCCTTATTTATCTGTAGGTTTAATAAAAAGTACTTTTTTTGTCAAGAAGGAGTAAATTTTATTGCACAATACAAAGGCTAGGGTACAACTATAGGGCAATCCATTGCAAAGTGTGCTAAAAGGAGGCTTTATGGCTAATGTAGACGATCTTAAATTACCAAAAATTGGAAATAAAGCACCATTGTTTTCTTTATTTAATCAAGACGAAGAAAAAATAAGTTTAAAAGATTTTTATAACCAAAAAACCGTAGTATTGTACTTTTACCCTAAAGCTATGACTCCTGGCTGTACTGTACAGGCAAAGGGCATTCGTGACTTTAAAAAGCAATTTGCGGCCAAAGATGTAGTAGTTTTTGGATTAAGTCCAGACCCAGTTAAATCTTTAGTCAAATTTCAAGAAAAGCAAAATCTCAATTTTGATTTGCTTTCAGATATGGATCACGCAGTAGCAGAAAAGTATGGGGTATGGGGTTTAAAAAAATTTATGGGTAGGGAGTATATGGGAGTTAATAGAATAACTTTTATTATTGGCAAGGATGGAAAATTAAAACATATTATAGAAAAAGTAAAAACCAAAACGCATCACGAAGATGTTTTTAATTGGATTAGTCAAAACTAATTAGCATTTAGTTTATTTCTTAACTCTTTTCCTGCTTTAAAAAAAGGAAGCTTTTTTTCGGCAATATGAATTAGCTCTCCAGTTCTAGGATTTCTTCCTTGATAGGCTTTGTAGTGTTTAATAATAAAGCTACCAAACCCTCGTATTTCAATGCGTTTTCCCTCCAAAAGAGAATCAATCATTTTTTGGCAAATACTGTTTACAATTAAATCGGCTTTTACATAAGTGACATTAGCTTTTTGTGCCAATTTTTTTGTAAGTTCTGATTTAGTAATAGAATTTTTCATAAGTATATATTAGTGGAGAATGGGTCGATGAGCAAAAGAAAAAAAAGCTAATTCTAGTCTTTAGTTAGTAGGCTTATATTTATAAAGGGTGTTTTTTTAATACATTGCGATAAGCATCTATGGTTTGTTGAGCCATTTTATTAAGATCAAATAATTTATGCACAGTGCTTTGCGCCTTATCTCTTAGTGTTAAAGTAGATTCGGTATCAAAAACCGAGGCTAGAAGGTGCTTGCTTAAAGTGTTTGTGTCAGAGGGTTTAGTTAAAAAGCCATTAACATTGTTTTTTATTAAAGAAGATATGGGATTGATATCCGCGCCTATTACAATTTTTTTTTGTACCATAGCATTAATTAAATTAGGGTCAAAGCCCGAAGAATGGGGGGTTAAACTTATAAAAACATCTGATAAAGCAATGTAGTCCATTAGTTCTAAGTTGGGCACTTGGCCCATAAGAAGAACATGGTCTCCTAAGGCTAAATCTAAAATTAAGCGTTGAATATTATTATAATTAGGTCCGCTACCAATAATAATTAAACGGGTGCTAGGTTTTTGAATAGCTACTTTAGTAAAAGATTTTAGTAAATTTTGCATTCCCGCCAGCTCGGACATATTACTAATGGTTAGTAAAATTTTGGATTGCTTAGGTATTAAAAGTTTTTCTTGTAATAGGGGAGGTTTGGGTTGCAAAGAAAAATCTTGCACATCTAATCCATAGGGAACTAGGTAGGTGTGATAGTCGGGAAAGAAAAAGTAGCGTTCTAAAATACTTCTTTGTAGCGAGCTACTTACAAATACTGCACTGGCTTGCTTTAATAGTTCTCTGTCATATCGGAAAAAATTTATAACAAAGCGATACAGTAAATTAAAGTGTATTTTAATAAAGCTACGGATATTGTCTTGGCTTAACGAGGCTAAAAATAAATATTGCGATATGGCCGTGGCTTCTATATCAAAAATTACAGGAATTTTATATCGGCTTTTATTTTTAGCAATTAAGATACCTGTTTTATCTATGCTATGAACAATATCTAATTTATGAATTTTATGTAGTTGTAAAAATTGTTTATGGCAAAGAGCAGGAAAATGCTTTAAAGATACTTTTTCATAAATGTGTCCTAAAAAATACGCACGAACACCATCTTGATCTAAATGGGTTTTGCCTTGTGAATTTTTCCAAGAAATAACACTTACCGAGTGGCCCAGGCCAACTATTTTTCTTGCAAGAGGCCATAAAAAACTATGAGTACCTGTCATTCCCAATATAGGAAAATTTTTAGCAATCATGCAGATGTGCAGTTTTTTAGGAATAATTTTTTTTTTATAAGGCCACATAAGTATTGTCTTATAATAAAGGTTTTTTTATGTTTTTGTCTATTTTTTTGAAAAATGAAGGGCCTTGAAAGACTAAAGCACTGTAAACTTGTACCAAATCTGCGCCCATATTTAATCGTTCTTTAATATCAAGGGCCGAAGAAATTCCTCCCACAGAGATAAGAAGCTTACCTTTTCTTTGCTGTATCTTGGTTAAGTATTCTATAGTGTGTTGTAGCTGTAACTTAGCCTTTTGTGCTAAAGCTAGTCCAGAGACTCCTCCCTTATGAAGGGGAAAGTGTAATTTTTCATTTAAAGATTGCATGGTGTTAGACACAACCCACCCATCAATAGAAAGAAGGCAAGAGACATCTAAAACATACTCTAGTTCTTTTTGCGACAAATCAGGGCTAATTTTTAACAAAGTGGGTTTGGTTTTATTTTGTAGGCAATTTTGTAAAAAACTTTTTAAATTATCTTTTAAAAAAAGTTCTCGTAAGCTTTCTGTATTGGGGCTGCTAATATTAATGACAAAAATATCTGCATAGTCTTGTAGTTGATGCATACATTTTATGTAATCCTTATGGGCTTGTTGTAAGGGAGTACTTCTGTTTTTACCAACATTGATTAAAAGAGGTATGGGGTAGGGTATATTTTTTTTTAATTGTTTTTGTAAATTATCTAAGCCTTTGTTGGGAAAGCCCATGTGGTTCCATAAAGAAAGGGCTTTGTTGTTTCGAGCAATAATTTTTCCAGCATTAGCGGTTTGTGAAAGAGGAGTTACTGTGCCCACTTCGACAAAACCACAACCTAAGTGCGGCCATTGTTTTAATAATGTTGCATTTTTATCCACGCCCCCTGCAATGCCAAGGGGGTTGGGAAAGCTTAAGCCTTTCCACTCTAGCTTGTTCCATTTTAAGGGTTTTTTTGAACAAAAAAAGGAATAGAGTTTTATTCCTACAGAAAATAATTTTTGACTAATACTAGCAGGTAAATACAGCCAAGGCTTCAAATTTGCCCTCGCAAGAGCATAGCTTTTTCTAATCGTTTTAGGGCTGTGGCAATAGCTGCAGTTCTAACATCTATTTTATGTTTATGAGCACAATCCCAAACGCGGTCAAAACATCGGTCTATAATCATTTTTAGTTTAGACTTTACTTCTTCTTCTGACCAAAACAACCATACGATATCTTGAACCCACTCAAAGTAACTTACAACAACTCCGCCACCATTTGCTAAAATGTCAGGGATAATAATCACTTGTTTTTCTTTAAACAAATAAGTACTCGCTTTAGATGTGGTTGGTCCGTTGGCCCCCTCCACAATAATTTTCGTTTGAATTTTTTCCATGTTGCCTGAATGAATAACGCCGTCTAATGCGCAAGGTGCTAAAATATCTACGGGTAAAATTAATAGCTCTTCGTTAGAAATTTTTTTCGCATGAGGGTAGTCTTTTAATAATTTTTTTTGCTTAGTTAAAGCTACTAGTTCGGGTATGTTTAAGCCATTAGGATCATATAAGGCTGTGGATACATCACTGATGGCCGCCACTTTTAGGCCAATTCTATGGGCCTCAATAGCTGCGTGCATTCCCACCTTACCAAAACCTTGAATGGCTAAGCTACTGTCTTCGACGGATTTATTTTGCTTTTCTAAAACTTTTTGTATATTTAAAATTACGCCTAAACCGGTAGCGGCCTCTCTTCCTTTAGAGCCTCCAATGGCTAAGGGTTTTCCAGTAACAATGCCGGTTTGCGAAAATCCTGATTCTGTAGAATAGGTATCTAACATCCAAGCCATAGTTTGCGAATCCGTACCCACATCAGGGGCTGGAATATCTTTATCTGGCCCAATAAAAGGACCAATGGCAGAGGTGTAACCTCGTGTTAATCGTTCTAGCTCGCCTAAGGATAAAGATTTTGGATCAACGGCAACTCCTCCCTTTGCGCCTCCTAAAGGAAGACCTAACAAAGAGTTTTTTAAAGTCATTAAGCAAGATAAAGATACCGTTTCTGCAAGGTTAACATCTTGGTGAAAGCGCACACCTCCCTTAAAAGGGCCTAATGTTTGACTGTGCTGTGCTCTATATCCATCAAAAATTTGCATATGCCCGTCATCCATTTTTATGGGAATCGAAACAACAATGCATCTTTTGGGAAATTTTAATCGCTGTATAGTTGCCGTTTTGGTACTATGTACCTTAGAGGCTTTTTCTAAATTTTTTATTATATTAGCGTAAAAAGGGGTGGCGTAAATATTTTTCATAACTAGTCCAATAATTTTACATATTTGTTTCTAATCCTTAAAAACTATCTTAGATTGTTTTAAAAATCTAGTAAATTATTATATTTTTATAAATAAATACGGAGTAAGTTTTGTAGGTGGTTGGTTAAAACTTCTAGACTATAGTTGTTTAGAATACTTTGGTAAGCTTTTTCGGGTATATCTTGTGATACTTGAGGGTTTTTAATTAAGTGCTCTAATTTATTAGCTAAAGCTAAACTATTTTTTTTAGGAATTAAATAACCATTTACAGCATCGGTAAGAATTTCTTCAGGGCCACCACACTTTGTGGCAATAACTCGTTTTTTTCGTGCCATAGCTTCGATAATTACCATTCCAAAAGTTTCTAATTTAGAAGAAAGAACATATAAATCAATACTGTCTAAAAAGGCCGTTTTATTTTTATTAGCAATCCAAGACTTAAGTAAAAGCTGATCTTGTAAATTATACCTCCACCTTAAATACTGTAAGTAATAGTAAAGCTTTCCCTTACCAGCAATAACTGCCTGAAAGGGCACATTCTTTTTTTTAAGTAAAAATAGCGCTTTAATTAAAGTGTGAAAGCCTTTTGTTCTTCTAAAAACACCCATCGCCCCAATAACTGGCACAGAAGGTAAAGCTTTATTTTTTGGAGAGGGAAAAGCTTCTGCTACAGTGATATTAGGAATAACATAAATGGGTTTTTTATAATTTTTATTTATTAAAAATTGTTTTACTTTTTCTGAAACAGCAATTAAAGCGTCAGCATATTCTATGTTAGAGGCCGAAAAACTATGTATCACGCCAATGACTTTTGTTTTTGGTAAAGCGGCCACCACTAAAGGAAGGTCTAAGGCTTTGTGTACAAAAATAATTTTTGGAAGCAAGGGTTTTAGTTGTTTTTTAATTTTGTTTATAGCCCAATATTTAAATGGCCAAAAATTTAAACGAAGATAATTTAGCTCTATAGTCTTTATGTTTTGCTCGTCCATTAAGGGTTTTAATAATGCTCCTTTGCGAATAACAGAACAAATGGGGGAGTATATTTTTTGTAAAGCTTTGCTGTATAAAATAAAGGACTGCTTTGGCCCGCCAAGGTCTTTGCCCGAAATAAAGTTAACAATCATTTTTGCACTTCCTTAATGCAGGAAAGGGTTATAAATTTTATAACCTTAGGCTATTATACTTGGCTTTATTAGTCTAGTAGAGTACAGAGTATAAACTATGCCTAATTTCTTCGACTTAACATTACCACAGTTAACGGCTTATTTAGAGGCAAAGGGGCATAAAGCCTTTCGCTCAAAACAGCTTTGGAAGTGGGTGTATCAAAAATCCATAGTAAATACACAAGAAATGTCTGACCTTTCTCAAGGTTTTCAAGCGCAAATACCTGAGTATTTTTCATGGCATTTACCAAAAATAGTAAAGCATTGGTTAAGCAAAGATGGCACTTTAAAATTTTTATTAAACACCAGCGATGGGCTTCCTTTCGAAAGTGTTTTAATTCCCTCTAAAGGAAGATTAACCATTTGTCTTTCTTCAGAGGTGGGTTGTAATTTAGCTTGTGACTTTTGTTTTACTGGAAAGCAAAAATTAAAAAGACGCTTAAAGGTTTCTGAAATTGTGGGGCAGGTTTTTTTATTGCGACAATTTTTATTTGCACGGCCCGAAATTTTATATGATTTATTAAAACTTACTGGACAAAAGTTATTTGTCGATGCCCCAGGTCAGCCAAAAAACCAAAAGCTATGGCTTGAAGAAAATAAAGCAAAAAATCTAGAAGATATTATTCCTTGGCAAGCCAGCTTACACGCCCATGCTCCTATTGGTAATATTGTTTTTATGGGAATGGGCGAACCCTTAGACAATGAAGAAAATGTATTTAACAGTATTTCTATATTAAAAGAACAGTTGGGCTTTAATTATTCTGGAAAAAAAATTACTCTTTCCACGGTGGGTTTGGTGGATAAAATTCCTTTAGTGGTAAAGGCTGGCGTTAGATTGGCTGTAAGTTTAAACGCCTCTAATGATAATATTAGAACTAGCATTATGCCCATTAACAAAAAGTGGAATATAGAAACTTTACTTAATGCCTGTAATGATTATGTAAAAAAAACCGGGGAGTTAGTCACTTTTGAGTATGTATTACTTAAAGGAATAACTGATTCTTTGGAGTCGGCAGAAGAGCTATATGCACTTACTAAACGGGTGCCTTGTAAAATTAACTTAATCCCTTTTAACCCTCACCCGGGGTCAAATTACGAAACCCCCTCTGCATCAGCAGTGGATAAATTTCATCAAGCTTTGTATAAAAAAGGGGCTCAAGTGCTATTGCGGCGGCGTATGGGCAGTGATATTTATGCAGCTTGTGGTCAGCTTACTTCTTTAAATGAAAATATGCATTAATGGCAGGGCTATTTTGCCCCTCTGACTTTTGCATCAGTTTGAGTCACCTTTAGGCTTACTAATTGCACAATAATTACTTATGCAGTTTTTTTTAAAGCATCTTTTTTTACTAGTTCTATTTTTAAGCATTCAGGTTTCCTCTGTTTTTGCTAGCACTATATCTGCGCATAGAATTCCAGTATCTTTATTAGAAGGTGCGGGTGCTTTTGTTACAGCTCATAAAATAAAAAATTTACCTATGTTTTTAGATCAAACCTATAAAACAGATAGTGGCGACGAACTTAGCAAACAATTAATTCTAAAATATATGAAATTAACAAAAAATTTGTATGTAGAACTAGATAAAAATTCTTCTTACAAACAAGATGTAGCAACACAAGATTTTCTTTATTTATGGGAAGTGTTTGATAATCAAAAAAGTAATGGCAATAAAGAAACTTTAAATGTTTTAGTAAAAAAGCTATTACAAAAAAAATTTATTAATAATCAATTTTTAAATTCCATAAAGAATTTTCATTTAACAGCTGAGTTTATAAATAATGAAAAGAAAAAATCAAAAATCCCTATTGGTTCTTTTAATTTCTTTATTTCAGGAATTATTTCTTCTTTGCCAATCAGTGGTGAGAAAAAGAAAAGATTATTTAAAAACAGTCATTCTACAGATATTTTACCAATGCTAAAAAACATGTCTTTTGATAAAAATAAATTTGATAAAACATTTCGTTATTCTGATTTTGGTTTTAATTCTAACACAAGCTACGAAGAGCTTTTGCTAATAGCAGAAAAGGCAAGAGCAGTAGAGCAAAAAATGGCTACAATATCTATATTATCGTTTTTATATTCAAAACAAGCAATTACCATTACTAATGGTAATGTAGAAGTTATTGAAAAAGTGTTTCCAAAGAATTTTAATAGTTTTTTAAAAAAAGTTTTATCAATAAAAGAAGATAAGTTATTAATTAAATCTACAAATAAAATAATTAATTCTTATGGAGAATCTAAATCAGTAAAAAATGAATTTAAAATGGCATTGCTTCAGGTGCCAGCCTTTATATCCACTTACCGTGGTTGTATAGGTGGGGATTGTTCAACCAAAACCACATGGGCCAACTCTTATCACCCTTATGAGTACATTTTTTATATTTTAAACAAACAAAAAAAAGCCATTGGTTATATGAGTGTAGATTTAGTAAAAGTAAACAATGATTTAGTTTTGTATGTAAAAGATATTACAGGCGCTAATTTATCAGCCAAACATGTGGATTGGGCACTGCATACTTTATTTATAAATAAAGATGCATTTAAAGCAAAATATTTAACACTCGCACAACCTGAGTGGTTTAATGGAAATTCTTCGTTTCCAACAGTCAAAGAAGCTATGAGTAAGTATAATCAAAGTTTAAAAATAGTTAACCAAACATTTTTTGCAATTCCTTTACAAGAAGAAGTTTTAAAAAAACAAAAAAATTCTGAAGGGTCTTATGATGATTTTAAAAAGCACAGACAGGGAGTGGTTTTTTCTCCTAATCAAAAAATTATTAATAGCTTTAAGACACAAGTTAAAGAAAATCCATTTTTAAAGTTTTCTTTTTTTTCAGAAAAAACTATGAAAAAAGCACAATGGAAGTTTATTAGTGTTAATGATGCTATAGATGTTTTATTTCATAACCCAAAGATAAAAGAGAATAATTTATTATTGATTAATGAAGAAGCTAATAAACATTTTTCACAATTTCTGGATTCAGCAGATCAAGGTAATTTTAAATTTAGCGCTAAAGATATAATTAACGCAATATGGAAAGAAGGGGTAACAGAAAAGGGCATGTCTGCACTGTCTCGAATGAATTGGGCTAACTGGCCTCAGCTATTTTTTATAATAGATAGCTATATCAACAAAGGGCAGAGTGTAAATAATTTGGCAAAATATATTTTGTCTAAGCCTGAGGTCATAGCTCACCACAAGTGGGCTGGGTGGATAGATAGCTACATCAACAAAGGGCAGGCAATGGAGTTTTTGGGAACATATGTTTTGTCTAAACCTGAGGTCATAGCTCACCCCAAGTGGACTGAGTGGATAGATAGTTATATTAAAAAAGGAAAAGGTATGGATTATTTGGCACTACATGCTTGGTCTAAGCCCGAGGCCATAGTTCACCCCAAGTGGATTGAGTGGATAGATAGTTATATTAAAAAAGGGGAGCATCTGAAGTTTTTGGCATTATCTGTTTTGTTTAAGCCTAGGGCCATAGCTCACCCCAAGTGGGCTGGGTGGATAGATAGTTATATTAAAAAAGGGGAAGGTATGCATTATTTGGCATACTCTGTTTTGTCTAAGTCTGAGGTCATAACTCACCCCAAGTGGGCTGGGTGGATAGATAGCTATATTAAAAAAGGGGAAGGCATGCATTATTTGGCAGTATATGTTTTGTCTAAGCCAGAGGTCAGAGCTCATTCTAAGTGGATTGAGTGGATAGATAGCTATATTAAAAAGGGGAAGGATATGGGTTATTTGGCAGTATATGCTTTGTCTAAACCTAAGGCCATAGCTCACCCCAAGTGGACTGGGTGGATAGATAGCTATATTAAAAAGGGGAAGGAGATGGGTGCTTTAGCACAAGCTGTTTTGTCCCATCCTGAGGTCATAGCTCACCCCAAATACCAGAAACTATTATTATTGTTTATTAAATATGGAGGCTTGAAAGAAAATTTATATGTCATAGCGCAAAAGCAACTAGTGCAAGCCTTAAATGAAAAAAAGCAAGTAATGTGTAGGGGATTATTTAACTAAAAAGGTTTATACAAAATATTTTTTATTAATTAATTACTCGTTTTTCTTATTTACCTTATGGATTTACAAAAAACTTAAAAAGTTTTACCCATTATTTAAAAATTTGAAAACAAGAAGAACCAAATTAAAGGCGCATTAATGGCATTTTGCTAATATTGAAGATGCAATTCCTAGCCTATTGATTTTTCTCGGTTTTTACCCGATAAGTAATGTGTGAAAACCGGTCAACAGCAACAAGATACCGACAAAGAACTAAAAGACACAGGGTCTTTTGATGTGCTTTTGCAATATCTAAAGAATTTTTATTCTGAAGAAGATATTGGCATGATAGAAAAAGCCTATCAAATGGCACAAAAAGCTCACGAAGGTGTGGTTCGTCGTAGTGGAGAAGAGTATATTACTCACCCCATTGGTGTGGCCTATATTTTAGCACAACTAAAATTAGATGTGGCCAGTATTATTGCAGCCCTTTTACACGATACTGTGGAAGACACTTTAATTACTACAGAAGATATTCTTAAAGTCTTTGGAAGTAGTGTTGCGGGCATTGTAGAGGGTGTGACTAAAATTACAAAATTAAATTTTCGTCACACTCACGAAAAGCAAGCAGAAAATATTAGAAAAATGATTGTGGCTATGGGTTCGGATGTAAGAGTAATTTTAGTAAAGCTTGCCGATCGTTTGCATAATATGCGCACATTAAATTATATGTCTTTTCAAAAGCAAGGTAGAATTGCTAGTGAAACTTTAGATATTTATGCTCCTTTAGCTAGCAGGTTAGGTATGAGTTCTATTAAAATAGAATTAGAAGATTTGTCTTTAAAATATGCCCACCCTGATGAATATCATTTTTTAAAAGAAAAAACTAAAGAAAGGCGAAAAGATCGCTTAAGTTATGTTGAAAATTTTAAACTCACTTTAATAAAAAATTTAGAAAACCGCGTAGATTTTTCTTTTGATATTCAAGGAAGATTTAAACATTTGTATTCTATTTATAAAAAAATGAAAATTAGCAACTTACCCTACGAGCAAATTTACGACATTTTAGCATTTAGGATTTGTGTAAGTTCTATTAAAGAATGTTATGAAACTTTAGGGATTATCCATTCTTTATGGCGACCTATCCCAGGGCGATTTAAAGATTTTATTGCTATGCCCAAAGTAAATAATTACCAAAGTTTACATACCACTTTAATTGGTAATGATGGCGAAAGGGTGGAGGTGCAAATCCGTACTCACGAAATGCACGAATTAGCAGAGTGGGGGATTGCTGCCCATTGGGAATACAAAGCCAATTCTTATTCTCAAGATGTTAATTCAAAAAATGCACCCGCCGCCGATGTGGCTAAAAAGTTTAATTGGCTTAGAGAGCTAATTCAAATGAATCAAGAAACTTATAATGCTGATGAATTTTTAGAAAATATGAAATCTGACCTTTTAGAGTCAGAGATTTATGTATTTACTCCCAAAGGGGAGGTAAAAGAATTTCCAGTGGGAGCAACTCCCATTGATTTTGCCTATTCTATTCATACCGATGTGGGAAACCATATTGTTTCTGCCTGTGTAAATAAAAAAGTGGTTCCCTTACGCTATGTTTTACAAAATGGTGACACGGTAGAAGTGGTAACTTCTAAAAACCAAGCCCCCTCTAAAGATTGGTTAAAGTTTTGTGTAACTAGCAAAGCAAAAGGGCAGATTAGAACGGTTATTAAAAAAGAACAAAGAATTATGTCTCAAAAAGTGGGGCAAGATATGTTAGAAAGATTTTTTAGAAAAAAATCACAGCGACTGTCTCGTTATACCGAAGGCGTATCTTTTACAGAGTATTTACAAAAACAAGGTTGTCAAAAATTAGAAGATTTATTTGTTAAGATAGGTTTTGGTAGGCTAGAGTCTTCATTAGTTTACAAAGATTTAGTTCCCAAAGAAGAAGAGCAGGTTAAGAGCACTTCAGAAATTGAAACTTTAGAGAAAAAAATTGAAACTAGTAATAGTACTAAGAAAAGTAAAAAAGATCGTTCGGGTGTGCAGGTAGGGGGAGAAAATGATATTTTAGTAAGATTTGCTAAATGTTGTTACCCTATTCCTGGCGATCCTATTGTAGGTTTTGTTTCTGTAGGCAGGGGCATTAGTATTCATAGGGCCGATTGTGAAAAAACATTTAATATTGATTCTGGTAGGTATGTAGAAGTAAATTGGGATCAAAAAACAGAGAATATTACTCATCGTGTGCGTTTGTGTATAGTTAGTTTTAACTTACCAGGTATTTTAGCTAAAATGGGTGATGTATTTTCTGCAGCCGATGCAAATATAGAAAACTTAAAAGCGAGCTCTACCTTAGATAATAGAGCGGTTAGTTACTTTGATATACGAATTAAAAATTTAGAAGATTTACAAAAACTTTTAATAGAAATTAAAAAAATCAAGGGTATTATTCAAGTCAGTCGTGACCACAGGCTATAAGTGTCCATTTTTGTTTTTAACTAAGGCTTGGCCTTTTAAACCCTATAGCCTTTTAAAAAATTTTTGTGCGTATTATTTTGAAGCAATTTGAATAAATTGACCCATCATCCCTTGGTCTTCATGTTCTAAAATATGGCAATGATACATATAGGGATATTTTTCATCGGTGTATTTAGGAAATCGTATTAATACTTTTATCGTTTCTTTAGGCCTCACTAATACGGTGTCTTTAAAGCCCCGTTCGTGTCCATAAACTTCTGAACCACTTTTACTAATAATTTTAAATTGAACATTATGAATATGAAAGGGGTGTGGCATGGAAGATTGATTTTCAATGCTCCAAACCTCTAAACTACCGGCCGTAACCACCTCGTCGATTCTTTTCATGTCCATTGCTTTGTTATTAATTTTAAAAATACTGTCGCCTCGAAAAGCTGGCCTTTGCATTTGCAACTGCATGCGCCTGTGTGTTGTTGCTTTTTTTTCGTTTTCTTTTTTATGAGTAACTAGTTTGCTAGGAAGAGTTTTTTTGCTTTGAGTTACTTTTTGTGTATTAATTTGTAAAAGTTCATAGTCGTGATTTAAACCGTTTCTGCCTTGAACACGATAAATTAATGTAGGAAGGCTTCCTTGAAAAACTTCAACAATAATTTCTGCTCTTTCCCCAGGAGAAAGCAATATAGAATTAGAGGCAATGGGTTTTTCTAATAACCCGCCGTCACTGGCAATAATATTAAATATTCGATTGTCTTTAAACTGCAGGCGATAAAACCTTGCATTAGAGGCGTTTAGTAAGCGTAATCGAATTAAAGATTTTTTAACTTTTAAAACAGGTTTGTGAACACCATTAATTAAAATATGGGTTCCCATTTTTCCTCGCATTCTATCATGCATACTTTTAATATACTCTAAAGACCCATCAGTATTAAAAGATCGGTCTAAAAGCATAATTGGAAAATCATCCACGCCATATTCAGAGGGCAGGTTTAATTTTTGGCTGTCTTTGTCGTCAATTAAGAGCATGCCAGCAAGGCCATTATAAACTTGCTGTCCCGTTTTATGAGAAGTATGAGCGTGGTACCATAAAGTGGCAGCCGGTTGAATAATATTCCAATGGGTTTTCCATTCTTTAAGGGGAGCAATGGGTTGGTGTGGGCCTCCGTCGGCGTGAGCAGGTAATTTCATACCGTGCCAGTGCAAAGTGGTGGTTTCTGTTAAGGAGTTTTTAACAGTAACATGCACTTGATCGCCCTTGTTTACTTTTAAGGTAACACCTAAAAAGGCTTGGTTAATTCCCCATGTTTTTGTTTTTTTGCTTCTTAAAATAGAGCTTAACCCCGATTGAATGTTTAAATGAAAAGATACTTTTTTACCTTCTTTTTTTCCTAAAAGTAATGGAGGAAGATGGTAGGGGTTAGTAAACAAAGGCTTTTCTGCGGCTTGTAATAATTTTTTAGGCAACACTGCAGAAACAGCAGTAATTTTTGCCATACTGTATAGTAGTGTTTTAAAAAAATGGCGTCTAGAAAGCATGGGTAGTATTTACCCTATAAAATATTGCTGGTAAATGATTTTTACTAACAATATTTTATAAATTCAAAAGCAAGTACTGCTTTGTTACTTAAAAGTGGTACAATAAGCCGGTCTGAAAGTTAAGGCTAGAGTGTCCCTTTACCTCTGCAGAAGAAGGGAACAGGGTGTAATTTACATTAAAAGGAATAGAAAATTTAGAGTTTAAGCCTAAAGTGAATCCGCCAGACAGCAATAAGGCACTGGTTAGTTTAATGGAGGCTTTGTCTAGATAGTGATAATCTACTGCTAGTGTAGTTATTTTTTTATAGACAGGAAATAACAGCTTTCCACCCACGCCACCCCACAAACTAAACTTATCGCTTAAAGGAGCTTGAATCACAGCTAAAGCTCCGCCTCCTAAGTACACAATGCTAGCTGCGCAATTGCTTGTTGTAGTGCCATCACTACATTTGGCTTTTAGGGTAAAGTTTTCGGTGCTAGATAAAATTTTTAAACCAAACATAGGCTCTTTAGGAAGAAATAGGGTAGTACTAGTTTCAAAATTAAAAAAAGAAGAGGCAGAGTGCTTTATTGTTTTTGGACTGACAAAGGTTTGTAAGCGATTTAAAGAATAGCCCCATAAAAAACTAAGATGGTTAAATAGTTTTTTAGATTTTTTTGGATAAGAAGAAGTAGCCGCGGTATTTGTTCTGGGCTGATACGAGTTAGCTGGTTGTACAGGACGACTAACTACACTTCTTTTACGCACGCGCAATGTCCACCCTTTTTCTGCTCGCCCTTTTAAAATTTTAGCTATGGCTTTATTGCCCTTAACCTTAGTGATTAAAACAATGGCTTTCTTTTTTCCTGTATTATTAATAGCATAAAAAGTATCTTTAGTTTGTACATTTTCTTCAGGAGAAAAGGTAATTAGTATTTTTTTATTTTTTACTTTAACTACATGATAAGCAAAGGCGTTATTAGTAAAAGATAAAATAGTAGGAACTATAATTAAATAAAAGATTTTTTTCATAGAAGCACCTTATAATAAAATGGTTTAATATTAGCTTATTTTAAAAAAAAAAGGAGCGGTTGACTAGCTTTAAAGTGTATAGTTCACACTATGGACTAGGTAATAATAGGGTATTTAATTAAAAAAGCCTCTAAATTTTAGAGGCTTTTTATTGAAATATAAAAAAATAGCTAGATGACGGCTATTTTAAAAAGGAATTTCTTCGCCAGCATCAAATTGTGGCTCAGCAGATACAGCTGGAGTAAAATGATCTTCCGTAGAAGTCGTAGCATTTTGTGATTTTTTTGTATCTAAAAATTGAACCCGTTGTGCGTTAATTTCGGTAGTGTAGCGCTTTTGCCCGTCTTTATCTTCCCAAGATCGAGTTTGAATGCGACCCTCTACATATACAGAGCTGCCTTTAGACAAGTATTTACCACAAATGTCGGCCATTTTTCCCCATACTACAATGCGGTGCCATTCTGTTCGTTCTTGCTTTTCTCCATCTTTTAGCCAATTTTCACTGGTAGCAATACTAAAATTAGCTACAGTGTTGCCCGTAGAGATAGTTTTCACTTCAGGATTGTTACCTAGTCTTCCGATGATCATTGCTTTATTTAAACTCATAAATATCCTCCATATATGTGTTTCTTTATAAGCATGTTTGCAAAAAAAATCCAGCACTTAAAGGGTCTTATTGCGCAGGTGCATTAAAAAAAAACGAAATAAGGATTCTAGACTGCTGAAGCTGTAAAATAGCCGTGTACAATGCGCTGCGACAAATTTAACAAGGCTAAAGATTATCGTGTTAATTCTGGAATAGCGTTAAGGCTATTACCTTTAATATGAAACTGGTACACATTTCCTGTTTTATAATTGTCTAGTAAAGCCAATAAACTTTTCCAGCTAGGGGGAGGTTGTTGCGCTTTAATATAGACGGATAATTTATAATTTTTTATAGACAGAGTATTTTTGCGTCTTTGTTTTTTAATAGTTAAAGCAGCGGTACCGGCTATTTTAATATATAAAGCATCTGTGGAGGAGCCCAGTTCTAGATTTTGAATATTTAGCACTTCTTTTTGAGTAGCGGCTTTTATTTTTAATTTTGAAAAGTGTATTAAAGGGATTTGTATAGGACCAAAAGGGCTAGGGATTTTAGATCTAAATACTTGTATTTTTTTGTTATTAATTACTTCTAAATAAATATTAGGAGCATAAAGCCAATGGGGGTTTATTAAAGTTTTTATATTAGCAGAAATTTTTCCATGTAATTTAATAAAGGGTAGTGGTAATTTTTCTAAAGAAATATTTTGCAAGTAAGCATTAAAAGCTAGGGGGTGTTTTTTGCTTTTATTTTTTTTTACAACAAGCTGTATATTGCCTTCAAAAATAGAATGCGCATTTACTTCTATGCCAAAATTAAGCAATAAGCTTTGTAGCCACAAAGGTTTGATAGCAATTTTTTTTATAGGAACTTCTATTTTTTTGTAAGAAGTTATACTGTCCATAAATTGCAATTCCATAAAAGGAGATATCAAAAATTTTTTCGCTGTAAACTGTACTTTTCCATTAGTGTAAGTATTTATTTGCGAACTGATGTAAGTGTTAATGTCTTGATAAGGCAGTAATAAAGTAACAAACAAAAAAGTTAAGCCTAAGCCTAAGATAATTAAGTATTTATTATTTTTTATAATAGAAAAAAGATTTTTTAGTATAAACATGGGTTGTAAAAGTAAAGCTTTATTTTTTTGCTATATTTTGTTTAATATTAAAATATTTAAATATAAAAACGGTATTAAAATACAGCTCTCTTCTTTCGGGAGTCATCTTTAGCTGTGTCATTTTTAATTGAGGATGAATTTTTTCTAAGATTTTTGATATAGTAATAAATTCTTCTAAATTTAACCAGCGAACATTAATAATTAATCCGCTATTTATTTTTTTAATTTTATAGCTTTGTTGAGTGGATAATTGAAATTTTTGTAATTTTTGTTCAATACTTTGTTTAATTTTATCAAAAGCAAAGGGGCCATGGCTATGGTGCGATTTTAGCGGTTTAGTTTTAGATTGAATTAAATTTTCTGCTAAATTTTTATGTTCTAAAAATACTTTAATATCCATATTAGATGCATTTATAAAAGAATAGGGAATATAGATAATAATAAAAACACTTAAAGCCAGGCAGCTGTATTTAATTATTTTTTGAATAATTACCGAAGAATTTTGGTAATAATCTTTTGTTACATTGTAAAAAGTTTGTTCTTGAATTTGAATTAACAAAACTTTTACTTGTTCTTGCAGGGTAGAAATAAGATTTAAGATATTTTCTTTCATAATTATAAGGGGATAGTATAGTTAAATGTAGTTCCACTGCCTGTTTTAACAGCCCTTCCTATAGGCTTTTTATTTTTACTAATGCTTTGTAAATAACTTTTAAAGTTTATAGAAGATACACTATCTTTGCTATAGCCTTTTACTGTCATTTGTTTTTTTACAGTAGAAATATCTAGATAAGTAATATTCACATTAATGGTGCGAGGCATAGTAGAAAGTTTATTAAAAAAATAAATGGGCGTTTTAACTTTTTGCAGCTGAGAAAAAAAATCTTGCGAGTTTTTTTGTTTTTTATAAGTTTTAACTATCTTTTTTATGCTACTAAGTTTTAACTTTCTGCCTTTTAATTTAGTCGTTTTTTTTGCAATCTTTTTTAAATTAAAGTAGCTGTCATCAGCCATTTTATAGGTTATGCTTTGTTTAAAAAATCCAAATATTATGGCAATGGTCCATGTGGCGAGACCAATTTTTATTACTGACTGATTAGATGTCCAAAATTTTTTTATTTTTTGATTACTTGGGGATAATTCGCCTTGTAAAAAATTGATTTGCTTTAAGGGTGTAGACATACTTACAGCTAGACTTAGCGCATTTATAAATTTGGCGTTTTTAATATCATGTTTAGCACTTAATTCTTCTGGAGATTGCAATACCTGTGTTTGAAAGTCTGTTATAGTTATATTTATTTCTTGCTTTAAAAATGGTTTCAAATTTTTTATGCACAGGGCTTCGCCATAAATTTCTATAGATGCTAAATCTTCACCGGTTAATTTTAATTTTAAAAATTCTTTTTTTATTTCTGTAATAAATTCTTGTAGGTGAGATGTAATGTTATCCGAAAATTCTTTTTGCTCTGGAGTAATGCCATTTAAGTGAGTAGGCATTACAATAAAGCTATTTTTTAAAAATTCTGTTTCTGCCTGCTCTAACGAAATAGAGTATTTATCGGCCAGCTGTTTAATCAATGTACTTAGGCTATAATTAAGTGGAGTAGATTGAGTAATGTAACACTGTCCATTATAAATTTTTGCTATATTAAGGTAGCTAGAGCGTAAATCTAAGTTTAAATACACTTTTGTTTTTTTTGCAAAGGAATCTTCCTCAAAAGAAGGAAGGATACTAGTTAAGCTTAATTGAATAGGGGCTATAGATTCTAAATTAAAGTTTAATGCATTAAGATTTTTTATTAATAGTTGTAATTCTTTTTTCTTAGTAGCTACCACTAAAATTTCTGAGTCTTTTTCTTTAGACTTATTTAGAAATAACATATCTGTAGCTAAGTTGTTGGGCTCTACTGGTAACTCTTCTTCTAGTTGAAAGGGTAAAATTTTATTGAGTTTAAATTTTTGAGAAAAGGGAAGTTGTAAAGTACGAACAAAGCATTTGCTGGCTTCTACTCCAACACAAGTTTGTATGTCGTTATAAGCAAAATAAGATTGCACCTGTAATAAAGTTTTTAATAAAGCGTCGTCTGTGTTTGGTATTAAAGGAAAGCTTTTTTTTTCTATAATAGAATATTGCAAGGCATTTTTTTGAATTAAAATAGCTCGAATTTCTGTCGATGTAATGTCTAACCCAAGATACTTCATTTAAAAATTTTAGCATTTAAAAGTCAGAAGATAAAAGCTTTTTTTTAAAACTCTTGCCAATGCACAACAACAGGACTTTTGTTGGGCAAAAAGTAATTATTTTTTTTATATTTTAGTTTTTTCCCTTGTGAGGCAGGGTTTTTTTCTTCCTCTTCAAAAAACAAAATTTCACTTAATCGCTCTATGGTTTCATTTATATCGTAAGTGATTAGCTTAATGGTATAAGAGGTATTGTTTACTATACCAGTACTAGTGATTTGAAAATTGACACCAGAGTCAAAGCTAAAAATAGATGTGTCTACGTTTTCGGCTAAATCAAATTCTTTTAAAAAGCTTTTAAAATCTTCGACATTAACAAAACTTTGAGAACTTACCCTTTCTTCAAAAGCAGAGATTACTTCTGGAGTAGCCCAAGGAAAGCTTTTTAATAGTTCAATATCCATATGGTTTAAATTAATTTTTTTACTACCAAATAAAGTCACTTTATTTTCTAATAATTGAAAAAAATCGTCATTCATTGCACTTACCATTCTTAGCTCACTAATATGTTTAAAGTATTGATTAGGAGGAATGTAATCAGAAGTGTCTTGTATGGATTTATATTGATCTATCCAATCGGCATAAAAGGATTTTTCATCTCCTCCGTTTAAGCTTTCAAAATCTTTGTCTATCCAATCTATAAAGTTATTGGCTAGCTCGGCAAAGTTATAATCACGATATTTCGCCCCAAACTTTTCGTTATTTTCTACCTCTGTTTTAAAAATGTTAATAAATTGTTGTTTGCTAAATGTAGATAAAAGTTTAGATGGAGAAACTAGATCATTAATATCCACTTTATTATCTTCCACACTGATGCTGGTTGTGTATTGTGCTTTTATAAAAGAGCCTTTTTCGGTCTCCGCAAAAGCCGCTTTGGCATCTTTAGAAAAATCCGAAGGTAGGTATAAACTAGGTGGCCAGGCTAGGGGAAAGCTCCAGATGGGTTCAAAGCTAGATTCTAAAGCACCCGTTTTTGTGGCAAAAGTTTTTACCGCTTTTTTAAATAAAAAAATTCTTAGCAAACTAATGTTGGCACCAGCTTTTGCAGCGTAGTAGGCTTGTAATTTTTGTAGTTTTCGTGAAGCTAAAACATATTCCACATTAGAGTCATAAGACAATTCTGTGGCCACCCAAATACTCATAGTAAGGCTAAATAGAGCTAATAGTAAAGCAACAGCTTTGTTATTTTTAAGCAGAAATAAGGGGGATGGAAAGCAATTTTTTTTCATAATGTTTTAGGTTTATGGTTTAGAGACTGGAAGGGTTAAAGTAGAAGGAGCAGTAAAAGTAGAGATTTTCATTTTTGGAACAAAAATATCAGGGTGATGAATTAAAGCAATTTTTTGAAATTGTTTTACAGTTTCTTTAACTTTAACTTTCAAAGTAATTTCTATAGCATAGGGCAGGGGGGTGTTGGTACTTACTTCAGAAAAAAAAGGCCATTCTGTTTTCCATTCAGGATTTTTTTGCTTACCTCCAATATAGCGAAATTTTAAACTAGTTATGTTGGATAATAAACTAAAGGATTGGCCTCCTTTTTCTACATTGCCATCTATCACAGAAGAATTTCTTCGCCATAAACAAAGGCCTTGTTTAGAAGATTTGCAACTTGCAGTATAATAGCTAATTTCTTGCAAGCGGGTTAAGTTTTGATTAGAAAATAGCCTAGCTTGGTTAGCGCTAATAAAGTTAACTTGCTCTTCTTTGCCTTGAAATTTATATAAAAATCTTAAGGGTGTTACCTTGGGTTTAATAATAGTTAATTGTTCGCTAGGTTTTAATTGCTTATTTCTTAAAACCTGTTTTTTCCAATGGTTTAGTTGGCTTAATTGATTAACAGCTTCGGGAATGTCGGCATAGTTAAAAATACGACTTATGTCTCTTTCCATAAGGTTTAAGCTTTGTTGTATTACAGTATTATCGTCTATGCGACTTTGTATTTTTGTTTTTTGTTTTAAAGCCTGACTAATGCTTTGGGCACTATTTATAGATAAAAAAGCTAAAATAGTAGTTGCAATTAAAGTTTCTATTAAGGTGAAGCCTATATTATTTTTTAAAATCAGAAGCCTCCTATTTTAGAAGCCGCATGGTAGTCTACAAAGTAGGTAGCTAGGTGATAAGACAAAGTATTTTTCTTATTAGGAAGAATTACGGTAACTTGTACTTCTTTTACCGCTTTTTGTAATTGAGATAAAGCCGCAGATAAAATGTTTTGAGACTGTTCGCTAGAATTTTGATTTTCAATTAAAGATTTTAAATTGGGCAAAGACATATTTTGTGATTTTACTTGCCATTTATACTTCCCGTAAGGCTTTAAAAAAGTTCCACTAATTTCTTCAGGTATTTCATTAATAGGAGTACTTTTGTATTGAATTTCTATTTCTGCCATTTTTTTTTGTAATAAATAATGTACTTCATTATAAATTTTTGCTTTTCTAATTTTTAATAAAGTTCCCGACCAAGAACTGCTAATAACTACTACACCGCCAACTAAAATAGCGACTGCGATTAAAACCTCAATTAGCGTTAAGCCTTTGTTATTAAAAATGCTAGACATGTCTTAATATTAAACCGTTTTGTTCTTATTGAAAAGCTTCTTTAAAAGAAATGTGTTTTGTTAATAAATTATTTTTACTAATAAAAGTATGCACTACAAAAGACCATTTTTGTTTTTTGTTTTCAGAAAAATGTATTACCGCTTTTTGCGTAACTCCTTGGGGAAAAAAATAAATAGAAATTAAGCCAGACTGTAGTGGCTTTTTAAACCCCTCTAGCTGTATGTTTACAATTTCTAGCAAGTGGGGAAGCTTCTGCTTTTTTTTTAATATTTTTTTTGCCATTGTCCATTCCGAAAGAAAAGCGCTTAAATTTTTAGAGTTGGTGTTTTTATTAGGTGTTATGGTTTCTTGCCCACTTTTATAATCTACCCAAAAAAGGGTGGTCGATTTTTTAGATAATGGATTTACTTGAAAATTAATTCTATAGGTGCGGTTCTGCAGCTGTGCTAAACTTCTTAATTGTTTGTCTAAAGCAATAAGCTTTCTAAAAAAACCTTTGCGAGAATAGTTTTGACTAGATAGTTGAGGGATAGCCAGGCTAGCAATAGAGGCTAAAATAGCCAAAACTATCATTACTTCTAAAAGGCTAAATGCCTTACTGTTTTTAGGTATAAAAAAACAATAATTTTTTATAAAACTCACAAATGTTTTTATTGTTACCTAGTGGCTAATCTTCAGAAGAAATGTCAGATGCATTTTTTGAGCCACCTTCTCTTCTGTCCTCGCCATAGGAGATAATAATGGGTTTGTTATCTTCTAGTTCATAAATAAATTCTTGCCCCCATGCATCTTTTGGAATTTTTTTAATATAAGGATCTGGCCCCCAGTTTTCACAGTTGCTGGGTTTTTCTAATAAAGCGGTTAATTCTTCAGGGTAAAAGCCACAATCTGTGTAAAAAATATCTAAAGTCTTACTTAATTCAGAAATTTGAATTTTTACTTCTTTCACTTTAGAGCTATTTAATTGTCCTATTACTTGCGGACCGATTAAAGAAGCCATTAAGGCAACAATAGCTAATACAATCATAATCTCTAAAAGAGTCATGGCTTTGTTGCTTTTTATAAGAGTATTTTTGTAAAATTGAGAAAGCAAAGTGTCTTTCATTATAAATTCCTTTTTATTATTTTTTATCTATAGAAATGGCAAACTTAAATATTCCTGCAGATTTTACCTTATCTATTACAGAAATTACTTTACCATGTGCTACATTTTTGTCAGCAGAAATAATAGCTTGTAACTTTTTATTTTTTCTTAATAGCCGTTTTATTTTTGCAATAATATGCCTTGAACTAATTACTTTTCCGTTGATACGGACTCTTCCTGTGCGGCTGATGCTAATATTTAACGGAGAAGCTGCGGTTTTAGTTCCCGAACTGGCTTTGGGTAGATCAATCTTAATACTAGGGGTAATAATCATGGGGGCAGTTACCATAAAAATAATTAGCACTACTAAAATAATATCTACAAAAGGAACGATATTAATTTCTGCAATTTGTTCGTCGTTATTTCTTATGGAGGCACCCATGTTTAATCCTTTGTACTGTAGTATTTACGATTGCTTATCTTGCAATTTTTCATAGTTGTGCCCATAAGCAATAAAGAGATCTTGAAGGCTTGTTAAGTTGTTGCAAATTTCAGACACTCGCGTTTTAAAAAAGTTAAAGGCAACAACCGCGGGAATGGCTACAATTAAACCCACTGCAGTGGCTAAAAGAGCTTTAGATATTCCTAACATAACTCCACTAGCGTCGCCTTGTGATTTTGCTAGTTCTTTAAACGCATCCATGATACCAAACACTGTTCCCAGTAATCCAATAAAAGGAGCATTAGACCCCACACTAGCTAAAAAGCTTAAGCGTTTGTCTAAGGATTGTTTTTTTCCCATGATAAAAGCAGAAAATAATTCGCTAATACCTTTTTGACTATTTCTTTTAATATGTTTAAGGGTGTATGAAGTTATTTCTCCCTCTAAAGAACTTTTGTCATAAGCTAAGTTTTCTAGTTCTTTTAATTCGCCAGTTTGTATAATGCTATCTATATTTGTTTGTGCAATTTTACTTTTAGCTAAAATTTTCTTTAAAAAAAACCAGCGCTCTAAAATAAAAGCAATACTTGTAATACTGAGTAAAATTAATAGGTATAATGTAAATTCGTGTCCCCACTTTGAAATGTTAAAAAAAGCATTTGTAAAATCCATGACTATCTCCAGATAATATTTCTTTCACTTTATAGAGTTTTTAACAAAAACATAAGGTTCTTTTTTTACCTATAGTCCATAGTCTAGTGCACTATAATTATAGTCTAGTAAAGAATAAAATTCCCCTATTTAATCTAGTCAAGCTTTAAAATTATTGATAGTTTAAAAACTTATTGGTAAAAGAGAGTAAAGATTTATGCAAAATTATAATCGATTAGTAGCAAAAAATAAAAAAAAAAGTAACAAAAAAAAATACATATTTACTTTTATTTTTTTATTCACAGGAGTAGTTGGCGCAAGCTATTGGATAAACCGTACTTTTAATGTAGCAACTATTGGTGTAAACAACACTGCCTTTTTACACACTTCTTACAAAAAAAAAGCAATAACTAATTTAACAAAGAAAACAGTACAAAATAGAAAACTATCGTCAGCAGGAGCTATATTGAATTTAAATGTAGAAAAATTAGTGTTAGACAACGGGCTAACAGTATTGCTGTATGAAGATCACACAACCCCCACTTTATTAACTTATATACAGTGGGTAAAGGTGGGCTCTCGTTATGAGCCTAAGGGACAAACGGGTTATGCGCATTTTTTTGAACACCTGTTATTTAAAGGCACAAAAAATATTAGCTCCGAAGAGTTAGAAATTACCACATCTATATTAGGCGGAAGAAATAATGCATTTACCAATTATGATTCTACCGTTTATTATATGGATTTATCTAGTGCGCAACTAGAATGGGCTGTTCGTTTTGAAGCAGAAAGAATGGAAAAGTTGATATTGTTTGACCCTGCTAAAAGAGCTCAAGCAGAAGCTTTAATTAATAGCGAAAGAGGTGCGGTTACTGATGAAAAGCTTCGAGGAGAAAGTAGTATTGGAGCCTTAATGTTTCAATCTTTGTTAAAGGTTGTGTACAAAGGTTCAGGCTATGGTCACTCTATTATTGGCAGCATGAAGGATATTAACAAATCCACCGTGGAGGATTTTCAAGCATTTTATACAAAATACTATAGCCCTAACAACATTGTTGTTGCTATCGGCGGAGATTTTAACTCTGCACAGGCAAAAAAATGGATTAAACAATATTATGGGCATATACCAAAAAATAAAATTAATAGTCCTTCTTTTGTAGAGCCACAATTGGTAAAAAACACAAATATCTTTTTTAAAGATATTCAAAAAGAAAAGCAATTAAACAATAATAAATATAAATTAAAAACCGTTTTACAGTCACAGTTTGTTATGAGTTACCCAGGGGTTTTTATAAGTCATAATGACAAGCCTGCATTAGATCTTTTAATGAGTATTTTATCTGGCGGTCCTGCGGCTAGATTAGATAAAACCATAGATGTTCAAAAAAATTTAGTTAGTAGCATTTATGCTGGAAATTACCCCTTAGATAAAGCGGGTATTTTATATTTTGGAGCTAATATTTTGCCAAAATCTTCTGTTAAAGAAGTTTTGAGTATTATTGAAAAAGAAATTAAAAATTTGCAAGTTAATGGTGTTTCTGAGGAAGAATTAACCATTTCTAAAAACCGACTACAGATGGAAGAAGTGGAGGGGTTAAAAACCGTACACAATAAAACAATGGGTCTGATTACTGCCGAAGTGCTTGAAGGCAATTATCAACATTTTTTTACACAATTAGATAAATACAATTTAGTAACGGTAAAAGATATTCAAAAAGTTGCAAAAAAATATTTACAATTAAGTAAAAGAGTTTTAGTGCAAGCCTTAACCAGTGATGAGCGAGTAGCAAATCATAAAGACGGGCAGCTTTAAATACAGTAGGGTTAACTAAATAATAAGAAAAGGTTTGATTATGCTAAAAAAAATACTAATATTAAGCTTGGCTTTATATTTTTCTTCTTGTTCGAACAAAACAAGCTTAGTACAAAATAAATCCAAAGGCTCTTCTATGTTGCTAGAAAAAATTATTACCGAGATTAAACAAAAATCTAGCAAAATAAATTATAAATTACCTCCTCACGAAGTGGTAACTTTAGATAATCAACTACAAGTTATTTTTATGAAAGATGACTTACCCTATATTCACTTTAACTTGCGGTTAAATGCCGGAAAACGATTTGACTCCATAGCGGGTACTAGCGAAGCCGTTGCAGGCTTATTAGACAAAGGAACTACCTCCTTAAGCCGAGAAGCCATTTTAAATAATTTAGATAAATTGGGCGCATCTTTTTTAGCGAATGCAGACCAAGAATTTTCTTGGGTTCAATCCTCCGGGCTTGCAAAAAATGGTATAGAATTAATGCGCTTATACTGGAACTTACTAAGTGACTCTATTTTTTTAGATTCAGAATGGCAAAAAGAAAAAAAAATTTTTTTAGCAGAATTAGAGCGATTACCTAATGTTCCAAACAATTTTTTGCAAACTGTATTTGAAGACTTTTCTTATAAAGGGGCTGTGTACAAAAGCGAGTCTAGACAAAGTATTAAATCTTTAACAAGTACGCACTTAAAAGAGTTTTATCACAAACATTATCAACCTGCATCAGCTAGCTTATTAGTTTTAGGGCAGTATAGCGAAGAATTAAAACAAGCAGTGATTAAAAAGTTTTCTACTTGGAAGACTAAAGGTGTTCCTCGGTCTGTGTTAACAGAAAACCAAAACACTTTTAGCTCGCCTGTAACTTTAGTTAATAAGGGCGACTCTACGCAGGCCAATGTTATTATTGGTATGCCCGTAAATTTATTTTCGGGGCACCCAGATAGTTTGGCGGTAAGATTAGCCAATTTTAGTTTAGGTGCAGGGGGCTTTAATTCTAGATTAATGGATAGAGTAAGAAAAAAAGAAGGGCTTACTTATGGCATCTATTCTTATTTTTCTTTTTTAAAAGAGCTAGGAACTTTTCAGATAGTTTCTAGTACTAACCAAGGAAGTTTGGGAAAATTATTAAACGTTACCTTTGAAGAAATCACTAATTTTTATAATAACGGAGTTAGTCAGGCAGAGTTAGATTTTGCAAAATTGTATTATAGTAATAGTTTATTTAGTTCTTTAGAAAAAAAAGAAAATTTAATGGAATCTTATTTAAGTTTATCTGGTATTGGTAAAAACCCTGTAGAGCATTTTGAAACTTTTGCCAACAGAGTTCGGTCAGTAAGTTTAGCAGAAGTAAATAAAGTTATTAAAAAATACTTTAACCCAAATAGCATGAAAATTTTTGTTTTAGCTAATAAAGATTCTAAAGGGGGAGAAGCTAATCCTAAAAATAAAAGTGAGTTTACAATAACAGAACAGATAAATTCTTTTTCTAAAAATTTTCCTTCCCATAAAGGCATGAAGATAATAGATTATAAAGGCATTTCTTACTAACGAGTACTAATGAGTACTAACGAGGAACATTTATGTATAAAATAATAGTTGTCATTTTATTATTTTCTTTTACTGCGCAGGCAAAAATTTTTCGCAATTCTTATGTCAGTTTTGAATTGAGTAAAAAGTGGAGTTGTAAGTTAGAAAACACATCTTGGGTTTGTACTAATTCTTCTAAAAGTAGAGGGGTTAATACAGCTATTATTATTTTAACTGCAAAAGAGAAGGGGCCTACAGATTCTTTAAGTTTGTATGAAACTTATTTAGGAAAGCCAGTAACTATAAAAACGACTTCTGGCCCTAAGGTGTCTAAAATTTTAAATGTTTCGCAGCGAAAAATTAATCATCATTTATGGATAGACTCCTTGCACCAAGGTAGTGAGTCTTTAAATTTTTGGACGAGGTATTTAGCTACCACTCATGGAAACATTGCCATTTTAGTAACTTTTAGTTCACACAAAAATTTTTACACTAAATATAGTAATGGATTTATTAAATCCATTCAAAGTTTACGGTTAGTAAATCAAGGAAGCAGTAAATTTAGGCCTGGCGAGCTTAGAGGGGTTAATGAAAGCTTAGGGGCTCCTGTAGCAGAACTATTATCCAATAACATTAATATCCCTAATGAGCCTGTATTGCAAAAAAAGAAAAATACTAAAGGTAAAATAATAGGGTTATTATTTTTATTATGTGCAGCTATTTTAGTTTGGTACAAAAAGCGTAAGTTTTAAATTACTGCGTTAAAGCATTCCATGCATTTAATGTACGGCTAGATTTTACTTCTAAAGACAAATTTTTTGAAAAAGTACCAGAGTTAAGTAAAATATTTTTTACCTCTAATGCACTTAGGTTTGGCTTATGACTTCTAATTAAGGCCGCGATGCCACTGGTAATTGCAGCCGCTTGTGAGGTTCCGTTATTACTGGCTAATAAAATTTTTTGGTTATTACCCATAAAGGTAGAAAGAAGAGGCTTATTAACACTTCCTCCCGGAGCCATTACATCCACTTTGTGATTAGAATAGTTAGAGTAACTGGCGCGTTTAAAATTTTCATTATAGGCTGCAACCTTTACCCAATTGGGATAGTTAAATTGAGAAAAGAAATGTTGATACTCTGGGTTATCTAAATCTTGGCTGTGATTGCCTGCAGCCTGCACTACTAAAATATCTTGCTCTAGCAATTGATCCAAAACTTGTATTAATTCTTTTCTTAAAGCCTTTGTTATGTTTACTTCTTGTTTAGCAAAGACTAAAGATAAATTTATAATATGAACGCGATTTTTTAAACTAATTTTTAGTGCGTTAATAATGTGCTCGGTATTTTTTGGGTTAATTTTTATAGTTAGTACTTTTGCTTCTGGAGCTACTCCAAAAGCAGAGGAGATAAAGCCCGCCATTTGGCTACCATGCCCTTGTTCGTCAAAAGCAAAAGAGTCTGCAAACTCAAAGTCATAAGGCCCTTTAAAAGAATTATCTTTAGAGGTAATAATTTGTTCTTTGAGATAGGGGTGTAAGTAGTTTACTCCGGTATCAATAAGGGCCACTTTAATGCCCTTACCGGTGCTAATTGTCCAAGCCTTTGGCGCATCAATTTGTTGTAAATGATAAAGTTCTTTTAGCGAGGGGAGTGTATCGCAGTAAGGTTTTTTTTTCTGTAAAGGTAGTGTTTGATAACAGGTAAAAGCTTTTTGAAATTTTTTTTCTGTAGTGACAGCATAATCGGGATTATCTGTAACATAAAATGAGCTGACCTTAGAAATTGAGCAATTTGTTTCTGTATTTTTTTGAATAAAAAACAAGCGATGTTCTCCCAATTCTTTTGGGTAAAGATTTATACTAGTAACATCTTGTTCTACAATAGAATATTTAGGTAATTGTAAATTGTAAAACAACACCCAGTTATAGGAATTTTGGAAGGATTCTTTTTTATTAAAGGGTGTAAAAAATTGATAATTTAAAGCAGCACCTTTTTGTAAAATCTTTGAGTGGAAAGGATTGCTTTCAAAAGCACTTTTATTTAACACATAATCTATGTTGCCTAGGTTTTCTGCCTCATAATTATGTTTATAAAAATTTTGAACATGTAGGTGCTTACCTTTTAGGTTATGGCAACCTAAGGTTTGTAATGTATTTTGTAAGTAAAAAGGATAGTCGTTTATTGTGTTTGCATAAGTGTTGTTAATAAACCCACCGATATATATACAAAGAAATAAAAAAATAGCTTTCATTACCTATAGTTAGCTAAAAATTATATAGAGATAAAGGGAATACTGTTTTTTTATATTTTTTACATAGTAAATAGGTAGTCAAAATGAATTTACAAACAGTAGGACTCCTCTTTATAAAGAAAGTTTTGCTTTTTTATAAAAAAAGTTTATACTCAAAGAGATGAATGGGCCTTTGAACTTACAGCATTTAGTTACTTTTTGTACCGTCTTAACAGAGGGTAGCATGACCGCTGCTGGCAATAAATTATCTTTAACTCAACCTGCAGTTAGCCAACAAATTAAGAGTTTAGAACAACAATTGGGTGTCCGCCTGCTAGAAAGAGGTAGTAAGATGGTTAGCCCTACTGTGCAGGCTCAATTATTATTTGATTATGCAAAACAAATTTTAAATTTAAGTCATCAGGCAAAAGCGGCTATGAAAACCGTTAGTGGTAATATGTCGGGAGACCTCCGCATTGCTACTATAAACTCTTTGGGTTTGTACTTGGTAAGCCCTATCATTGGTCTTTTGTTAAGAAATAATCCAAAGTTAAAAATTAATTTAATGTATGGGTCTTATAACCAAGTGGTAAACTCTATGAGAAATGGTGATGTAGATGTTAGTATTTTGCCTGATTTAAGAGCGGAAGCCGGTTTTGAGTTAAGCCAATTTCAATCGCAATTTTTGATTGAAGATGACATTTGGTTAGTGGGTTCTGGAAAGGAATCAATGACTAAAGGAGCCATAGAGGTAGCAGAACTATCTAGTCGCCCCATGGTTGTGTTTTCTGATTTGTACCCTCAATTTAAAGTTCAATTAAATAAACAGTTAAAATCTGCTCAACTACAGTTAAATTCTGTTTTTACTTCTGACAATGTGGGAACTTTAAAAAAAGTGATTGAGTCCAATATGGGCTGGGGTTTTTTGCCCTCGCACTCTATTAAAAAGCAAGTAAGAACCAGAAGGTTAAATCATATTTTAGTGAAGTCTTTAGATTATTCTACTAAGCTGTATATGTATCATAGCGTAGACAACCCTAATAAAGAGGCTTTGAAAGTACTTTATTTAGCCCTTAAGCATCAAGCCACTAGCGAATAACTATTTTTGTGGTTGTATTCCCAAGAAAATACTTTTATTCTATCGTTTAACAACAGACCCTAGGGGGTAAAATGAAAATTTGGCTTTTTTCTATTTTATTATTTTTTTCTATTGATGCTTTTGCTAAAAAAGCAGAAATATACACTAGTTTTTTTTCTAATGTAGCTGTTGGAGGCTATGATACGGTATCTTACTTTTCTAAAAATAAACCAGTTAAGGGAAACAAAAAATACCAAACAAAATATAATGGTGTGGTTTGGCATTTTTCTAATGCCAACAATTTAAAAAAGTTTAAAGTAAATCCTAAAAAGTATGCTCCTCAGTACGGTGGTTATTGTGCTTGGGCTGTTGCTAAAAATAAAACTGCAAAAGGAGACCCTTTGCAGTGGCATATTTATAATAATAAATTATATTTAAACTACGATAAAAGAATTAAAGATAAATGGTTAGTAAACAAAAAAGAGTTTATTAAAAAAGCAAATAAAAATTTTCCAAGTGTTTTGGACTCTTATTAGTAGTATTGGTAAATGAAATAGAACACTATTGGTAAATGAAATAGAACACTATTGCTAAATAAAAAATGTTTAAAACTTTTAAGCTTTAAACATTAAAAAGAAATTATTAAGGTTTAACTTTTGCTATAAAGTTTTTGTTATGTCTGCTCTATTTACTTTAAAAAAACTAGAAGATGTAAATCAGCTCCGTAATATTGGCGTAATGGCTCATATTGACGCGGGAAAAACCACCATAACCGAAAGAATTTTATATTATTCTGGTCGCAGCCATAAAATCGGAGAAGTGCATGATGGTAACGCCATTATGGATTGGATGGAGCAAGAACAAGAGCGAGGCATTACTATTACCTCTGCAGCCACTTCTTTATTTTGGAAAAATAAATGGATTAATATCATTGATACCCCAGGGCATGTGGATTTTACTATTGAGGTAGAAAGGTCTTTAAGAGTTTTAGATGGTGGAGTGGTAGTATTTGATGGCGTAAATGGGGTAGAGGCACAATCAGAAACGGTTTGGCGGCAAGCCAATCGTTACAAAGTACCAAGAATTTGTTTTATTAATAAAATGGACAGGGTGGGTTCTAATTATTTATCTAGCATTGCCTCTATTGAAAAAAAATTAAAAGCAAAGGCTTTAGCTTTACATATTCCCATTGGTAAAGAGTCCGAATTTAAAGGCTTTTATGATATGGTTTCTGAAAAAATACTACTTTGGAAGAGTGAGGAGTTAGGTAAAGAATATAAGGCTTACTCCATAGAAGAAGTAAGAGATTCTTCTACACACTATGGGTTGTCGGATTTGGAACTAAAGGAATTAGAATCACAGGTTAGTGACTCACGCAACAATCTATTAGAAAGCTTATCGGATTTTGATGAAGATTTTATGGAAAAATTTTTAACAGAAGGAGTTTTTTCTGAAGAAGATATTAAGGCATTAATACGCAAATTAACTTGTGAGCAAAAAATTTTTCCAGTGTTATGCGGTTCTGCCTTTAAAAATAAAGGCATACAAACTTTATTAGATGCTATTATCGATTATTTGCCTAGCCCTTTAGATGTACCGCCAGCGCAATCTTTTTCTTTACGCAGTTTACAAAAAAAAGAAGATAAGCCCGAAGTAGTTTTAGTTCATACCGATTTTAAAACACCCACAGTGGCTTTAGTATTTAAGTTAGCTAAAGATAGTTTTTCAGGATACTTAACTTATGTTCGTGTTTATTCAGGAAGTTTAAAAGAGGGGCAAAGTGTATTTAATCCTCGTACTCAAAAAAAAGAAAAAATTAATAAAATTGTAAAAATGCACTCTAATTCTCGGCAAGAGTTAAAAGAATTAAAGGCGGGAGATATTGGGGCGGTTATTGGTTTAAAATTTAGTAGCACAGGAGATACTTTGTGCGAAATAACTAAGCCCGTGGTTTTGGAATCTATCATGCTTCCGTTACCTGTAATTTCTGTGGCCATTGAGGCAAAAAGCACAGCAGATCAAAAAAAAATGCTAGAAGCCTTAGAGCAATTACAAAAAGAAGACCCTTCTTGTCAAGTTAAAACCCATACAGAAACTTCTCAATTATTACTTTATGGAATGGGGGAGTTGCATTTAGAAATTTTAATAGATCGGTTATTAAGAGAATACAAAATTAAAGTTACCTCGGGAGTTCCTCAAGTTTCTTTTAGAGAAGGTATTACAAAAACTTCCACAGGGGAGGCTATTTTTGAAAAAGAAATTGCAGAAAAACTACATTATTCCAAAGTAAAATTAGAAATTAGTGTAAATAAAAAAAACGGCCCTTTATTTATTGATTTATCAGCGGTATCTAAAAATCTTTCTACAGAATTTTTAGAAAATTTAGAAAATGGATTAAAAGAGGCTGCTGGGGCAGGTTTACTAGCTAGTTATTCTTTAGTAGGAGTAAATGTTCGTGTTATTGAAGTAAAAATTACAGAAGATAGCTCGGCAATGGCAGTAAAAGTGGCCAGTAGCTTAGCTTTAAGAGAGGCTTTAAAAAATAATGAATCTGTATTAATGGAGCCTATTTTTAAATTAGAAGTTCGTAGTCCTGCAGAGTTTATGGGAGCTATTATTGGTGATTTAAATTCTCGTAGAGGGAAAATTCAAAACACAGAAATGCAAGAGGATTTTAGTTTTGTAACCGCAGAAGTTCCTTTATATCATTTGTTTGGATATGCTACTCAAATTCGATCTTTAAGCCAAGGCAGAGCTTCTTTTTCGATGGAGTTTTTAGATTACAACACGGTTCCTGAAAAATTGGTAAATAACTTTTTAGGAAGAAAATAGAATTCCGATTTTACCGAGCTGAGGTTTATATATGAAAATTATTTCTTGGAATGTTAATGGTATTCGTGCGTGTGAAAAAAAAGGTTTTTTAAAATTTTTAAAAAAAGAAAATCCTGATTTTTTATGCATTCAAGAAAGCAAAGCACATGAAGACCAGCTTAGCACAGAGTTATTATCTCCAACATGGAGTAAAGAAATTTTAGCAAAAGCCGACTACCAATCCATTTGGTCTTCTGCCGAGCGAAAAGGTTATTCTGGAGTAGCTAGTTATATTCGGTCCGATTTAGCTTGTAATGTTAAAACCACATTTGGCATTGGAATTAAAAAATTTGATACAGAGGGCCGTTTTATTATTCATGAATACACGAAAAATAATAAAAAATTTTTATTATATAATGTTTATTTTCCCAATGGAGCAGCTTCTGAAGAGCGGCACAATTTTAAACAAGAATTTTTAAAAAAATTTTTAAAGCATTTGAAAAAAAAGATGCAAGAAAATTTACAAATTATTGTGGTGGGGGATTATAATATTGCTCATAAAGCTATAGATATTCATGACCCTGTTCGCTTAGCAGAAACTAGTGGTTTTTTGCCAGAAGAAAGGCAGTGGTTTGATACTTTTTTAGCTTCAGGATTTGTGGATTCTTATCGTAGTATATATCCGCAAAAAAAAGACAAATACAGTTGGTGGTCTTATCGTAGTTTGGCCCGACAAAATAATAAAGGATGGAGATTAGATTATATTTGCAGTACAAAAAAGCTAGCTAGTAAAATTAAAAAAGTAGATATTTTAAATAAGCAATTGGGTTCGGATCATTGCCCTGTGCTTTGTGAGTGGGATTAGTAAATTAAAAAGTATTTGTAATGTGTAAATTAATAAATTAGTTTAAAGCCATTTATTATGAGTAATAATAATTTAAAATCATTAAAGCCAGGGGCTTTTATATATTTGATGGGCATTTGTGGCACGGCTATGGCTAGTCTTGCAGGCCTTTTACAGGGGCAAGGATTTGTTGTTGGAGGTAGTGACTCGGCGGCTTACCCTCCCATGTCTGATCAGTTGGCCAATTTAGAAATTACTGTTAAAACTCCTTATTCTTCTAGTAATTTAAACCCAAGGCCAGATTTAATTATTGTGGGCAATGTTATTAGCAAACATTTTGAAGAAGCTGTAGAAATGGAGCGACTAAAAATACCTTATATCAGTTTGCCTCAAGCTATATCTGCTTTTTTTATAAAAGAGAAAAAGAGTGTTATTGTGGCTGGTACTCATGGCAAAACCACTACCACTGCTTTAATGTCGTGGGTTTTTGAATCTTGCAATTTAAGTCCTAGTTTTTTAATAGGAGGTGTTGCAAAAAATTTTAGCCAATCTTTTTTAGAACAATCTGGCGAGCATTTTATTATAGAGGGAGATGAATACGACACGGCTTTTTTTGATAAAGGGCCTAAGTTTTTACACTATAAACCACATTTTGTAATTTTAACAGGAATTGAATTTGATCATGCAGATATTTATGACAACTTAGATCAAGTGTTAAGTGCCTTTAAAAAATTAGTAGAGCTTATTCCTAAAGAAGGCTTATTAATAGTTAACAGTGATGATAAAAATATTAAAACACTGTTAGACTCTGCAAAAATTAATTCTAAAATTATTGGCTTTGGTTTTAATAAAATGGACATTCAACCCCCTTTTTCTAATCATTATGTAGTTACCGAGTATAGTTATACTAATACTTTTCAAAACATTTTAGTCAAAGATAGTAGTACGAATAAAGAAGTAAACTTGCAATCCACTTTATTTGGCAAGCACAATATATTAAACAACTTAGCGGTATGGGTTTTGTTTTCGGAGTGGATAAAATATTCTACACAGCAGTTGTCTAATGAAAAAGTATTAACTGCCTTGCAAAGTTTTAAGGGAGTAAAAAGAAGGCAAGATTTGTTTTTTCAAAGCAGAGGAATTCGTTTTATAGAAGATTTTGCTCATCATCCCACGGCCGTAAGCTTAACTTTAGACGCTATTAAAAATCAATACTTTTCTTCAAGTAGTAAGGACTCTGCAAGGGGTCGGGTGTTTGCCATTTTTGAGCCTCGTTCGGCGACATCTAGGCGCGATGTTTTTCAAAAGGCTTTTGTTAAAGCCTTTGATAAGGCCGATCAAGTTATTATTGCAAAGGCTTATTATCAAGATAAAATTATACAAACCCAAAGGTTTTCTTCTCAACAGTTAGTGGAGGATATTAATGCTTTTAGTAAATGTACACCTCCCAAGGCACAGTGTATTGATTTGGCGAGTGAAATTGTTTCTTTTTTACAAAAGCATTTACGGGCTGGAGATGTGGTGGTTATTATGAGCAATGGTAGCTTTGATGGTATTTATCAAAAAATAAAAGAAAAATTTTCAAAGGTAATAGCATGACTCCGTTAATGAAACAGTACTGGGATATAAAATCACAACATAAAGATAAAATTTTACTATTTAGAATGGGAGATTTCTTTGAACTTTTTCATGAAGATGCCAAAGTCGCTGCACCCTTATTAAATATTCGTTTAACTTATAGAAATAAAAAATCCACAGAAAAAACTCCCATGTGTGGTTTTCCTCACCATAGTTTAAAATTGCCCATAGCGACACTGTTATCCCAAGGCTATAAAGTAGCGATTTGCGATCAAGTGGAAGAAGCAAGCGAAGCAAAAATTTTAGTAAAAAGAGAGGTAACCCATATTCTTAGCCCAGGAATGGTTTATGACCCAGACACTTTAGATGCATTGTCGCAATACTTTATAGCTGCCTATGATGAAAGTAGTGTTGCTTTTTTAGATTTATCTACAGGAGAAGCTTTTTACTATATAATAAATACCGAGGAAGAAGCTTTAGCTTTACTACATTTGTTAAAGCCTGTGGAGTTGGTGGTAACCGCTCAGCAAAGAGCCTATTGGTTAAATAAAAATAAAAACTTTCATCTTTCTGTTCACTCAAAAAAGCCAGAAGAAGTTATAAAAAATACTAAAAATCCACCCATCATTTACGAAGCTTCTGCGGTTAATTTTTTATTATCTTATATACATACTGTTAAACCAAATATTACCCACACTCAGGCATTTAAAAAAAGAAGTTTAAAAAATAGTTTTACGATTTCTGACCAAAGTTTATATAATTTAGAAGTATTTAAAAACTATGAAGGACAAAATAAAGGAAGTTTATTTTCTGTTATTAATAAAACGCGCACCGCAGGAGGAGCTCGCCTATTAAAAGATTATTTAAAGTTTCCGTTAACAGATAAAGCGAAAATTATAAGTAGACAAAATAAAATAAAATATTGGGTACAGCAAACCTTAGAGTTAAAGGCGGTACGGCAACACTTATCATTAGTGGGCGATATACAAAGAAGTTTATTAAAGTTATCGTATCCTTCTTGTCATCCTCGAGATATTTTATTTTTATCTAAATCTTTAAAAGCGGCTGCAGAGGTGTATGATTTACTTAGCGATGAAGATAAAAAATATTTACCTCAAGAAATTATTATAGCCGCTTTTAAAATTAGTGAGCAAGTAGATAACACTTTGGTAGCCGACCCTCCCAGTGCATTAAAAAATGGTGGCTTTATTAAACCCTATGCTAATGCGCAATTAGATGAATTAAGAAGTTCTTCTCAAGAAGGGGATAGTTATTTACAAAATTTAGCAGAAACAGAACGAGAGCGTACGGGAATCTCTTCTTTAAAAATTTCTTATAGTCCTGTGTTTGGTTTTTATATAGAGGTAACTAATACGCATAAAGATAAAGTTCCCTTAGAATACAAGGCAAAACAAAGTTTAAAACAGGCTACTCGTTATGGGTATGCGCCTTTAGATAAGGTAGCAGATAAATTATTGTTAGCTAAACAAAAAACTTTATCTTTAGAATATGAATGTTTAAATGATTTAAAAAAAGAAGTGTCTCAATATTTTTCGGACTTTTTATTATTGTCTCGTTTTATAAACGAAACCGATGTATTGTCTTCTTTGTCGTGGCTAGCTTTAGAAAACAATTATATATGTCCAGAGTTTACAGAAAATCACCTTAGTTTATTGGCTAGTCGCCACCCTGTTTTAGAGCAGTTACAAAACTTTACAGCCAATGATATTCATTTAAAACAAGGTTGCGGTATTGTGTTAACAGGGCCTAATATGGCTGGTAAAAGCACTATAATGCGTCAAGTGGCCTTAAGTGTATTGTTGTGTCAAATAGGTTCGTTTGTTCCTGCAAGACAGGCGCAGCTATGTTTATTTGATGGTATTTATACTAGAATTGGCGCTAGTGATATTTTATCCGAAGGGGTATCTACTTTTATGTTAGAAATGCAAGAAACAGCAAGTATTTTAAAAACCGCAAGCACTCAATCTTTAGTGGTGTTAGATGAAATAGGAAGGGGCACAAGCACTTACGATGGTTTAAGTTTAGCTCAAGCTATATTAGAATATTTTTTATCAAAAACAAAAGCCACTTTATTATTTTCCACCCATTACCACGAAATTGCTAGTTTAGAAAGTCGATACTCTAATATGGAAAATCAACATATGGCAGTAAAAGAAAATACACAAAAAGATAATAGTATAGAATTTTTATATACCTTAACTAAGGGTTCGGCTAATAAATCCTATGGATTGTATGTAGCCAAACTTGCAGGACTGCCCACCGATTTATTAAATAGAGCAAAAGATATTTTGCATCAACTAGAAGCTTAAGTATTAACTTACTTAATCTTCGCTAACTAAAGAAATACCTGCGCTAACTTACTTAAGCTTTGCTAACTAAAGAGATATCTGCGCTAACTTACTTAATCTTCGCTAACTAAAGAAATATCTGCGCTATCTGGAAAAATCTCTGTTAAATATTTTTTGCATAATTGTGCATCAAAATCTTTTGGTAAAAAAATACGCAAACTTTCTTTGTTTTGTTTTTCCCAAACAGTAAAAATATTTTTAATCCAAGCGACTTTTTCAGAGGGTTTATAATGGACTTGCATAATAGCCGTACAAGGCAGTAGTCGGTGATTGTAAAGCATAAATAGGGGTTTATTGCTGTTTTTGCTTAATTGAAATTGTGTAAAGTAATCTAGCTGTTTGATTACCGAGGTTCCGTTGTCATGAGGGCTGACCCAAATATTAGCGCCTAAAGAAAAGGCACTGCTAAGATGAATTTCACGAATCATTATGCAACCTCATCTAAAATTCCATTAATAAAAGAAGAAGACTTTGCTGATGAATATTTTTTAGCAACCTCTAGTGCTTCATTAATAATTACCGCTTTATCTGTGTTTTCTTTAGAAAATTTTAACTCAAAAATAGCAATACTTAAAATGTACAAATCCACTTTGGCTATGCGGTCTAGCTTCCAATTTTTAGATGTACTTTCAATGAGCTTTAAAATCTCCTGTTTATTTGCGTCTACCCCTAAAATGATGTTGGTGGCATAAGGCCAAGTGTTTTCAGGAAAGCTAAAGGCGGTTTTAAAGTCTTGAAAAGACTGTGGCAAAGCCATTTTGGTAAAATCTATTTGGTGTAAAAACTGTAAAGCTAACTCTCTGGATTGTCTGCGTAAGCTAGTAGAAGGCATAAGGCATAAACTAGTTTTGCAGTATATTTGTCAACGATTAAGTAGCTAAAGGAAGGTAAAAAATAACGCATCGCAAAATGCTTATTTTCCATTAAGGATTGTTTAACAATTCTGGCTGGACTGAACCTAAGTTTAGGGTGATAATAAAGTAAGGTTATAGGTCGATTTTATACGCTTACTTTTAGTATACAATACACAATGGATTTTTAAAATAAAACGGGAGCCTCACTTGAAAATTAAACACTTAGAATTATATGGCTTTAAATCTTTTAAAGATAAAACGCGAATTACTTTTGATAAAGAAAGAACAGGAATTGTTGGGCCTAATGGCTGTGGCAAGTCTAATGTGGTGGATGCCATTTTATGGGTGATGGGTTCTACCTCTCCAAAAGCTTTGCGTGGCTCGGCAATGTCGGATGTGATTTTTTCTGGAACGCAAAAATACAGCTCTGTAGCTTTGGCCGAAGTGTCCATTACTTTAGGAAATGATGGAGGCCAGTTTCCTGTAAAATATGCAAAACATTCTGAAATTACCGTTACTCGCCGTATCCATCGCTCCTTAGAAACAGAGTATTTAATTAATAAAGAGCAAGTTCGTTTAAAAGATGTGCAAGAAATATTTATGGACACAGGGGCGGGGGCTAAGGGTTTCTCCATTGTAGAACAGGGGCAAATTAGTCGAATGATTTTATCAAAGCCAGAAGAAAGACGCACTTTTATAGAAGAGGTGGCTGGGTTAAGTAAATTTAAAGTAAAAAAACGCGAATCAGAAAGAAAATTAATTCTTACCGATCAAAACTTATTACGCTTACAAGATATTTTATCAGAGCAAAAAAAATCTTTAAGAGCATTAGAGTCGCAAGCTGCTAAGGCAGAAAAATATAAAAAAATTAAAGCACAAATAGAAGAAAAAGATTTATTTAAGCAAGCTTTGCATTATAAAAATATTGAAAACACTATGGCTAAAGACCAAGCCGCTTTAGCAGACATCGAAAAAGAAGAAATGGCTTTTCAAACACAATTAAACACTTTAGAGGTTAACAAAGACGAGCTATCGCTAAATTTATTAAAAAAAGAAAAAAGCATTAATGTTTTGCAACAAGAAGTGTCTGGTGTGCAAAATATTATTCGTGAAAAAGAAATGGCAAGCAAAGATTTAGAGTATGTGTTATCTAGAGAACAAGAGAACAAAGAGCAGTCAGAAAATTTTTTAACAAAATATAAATCGCGCAAAGAAAATTTTTCTAAACAAATTGAAGATATTAGTACAGAAATAGAGCAACTAATAACTGCTAATAAAGAGCAAAGTATCTCTCGACATAAGATAGAAGAGACATTTGATAATGCCAAAATACAGTTAGATACCAAAAAGAAAGATTTTTCTTTAGAGCAAGAAAGTTTGTTGGTTATGGCACAAGAAAACTCTCATTTTTTTAGTCAAAAAGAAATTATAGAAGAAAAATGTAAATGGACTTTATCTAGATTAGATAAATATAAAACAGAAAAACTACAGATAGAAGAGTTGCAAAAGAAAAACAAAGCAGAGCAACAAGGTTTAATTAAAAAGATTGACGAAGAAAACCAAACGAATCTTAATTTATCTCAAGATAAAAATAATATTGATGCTAATTTAAAAATTTTAAAAGAAAAAAACACGCAAGCTCAGAATTTTATTGACCAAAAAAAAGAAGAGTATTTATCAATTAGTAGTAAATTAAAAAGTTTAGAAGATTTATCTTCTAGCTGGGCTGGCTTTCAAAAAGGAGTAAAAAATGTACTTCTTTGGCAAAAACAAACTTTACAACAAGCCGATGGAAGTTTAAGTTTTTCCCCTATTGCAGAGGTTTTAGAAGTTCCCGAAAATTTAGAGAAAGCCGTGTCGGCAGCTTTAGGTCATAAAGAACAATTATTATTATCCTCTAATAAAGAGGAATCTATACAGGCATTAAATTACTTAAAAGAAAGCCAACAAGGGCATTCGCAATTTTTTAATAAAGAGTTTATATCGATGTCTCCGCAGAGCCCTACTTGTGATTTTGATAAAAATTCTTTAATGAAAAAAGAGGGTGTTAAGGGTTTATTAGTAGACTTTATAAAAAGTGATGACAACTACACCGAAGCGGTGAAGCACATTTTTTCTAACACCGTTTTGGTAGAAAATATGGGTTTAGCTTGGAGTTTAATTAAAGATTATCCACAATGCTCTTTTGTTACTAAAGAAGGAGACGCTTTAAATTCGGAAGGAATTTTGTCGGGAGGTTCTGGGCAAAAAGAAGAGTCGAGTTTATTAAGTAGAAATCGCGAAATTAAAGAATTATTAGCGGGAAAAACAGAAGCGCAAGCGAAGCTAACTTTGGCAAAAAAACAGTGGAAAAAAATCAACGAACAAATCGAGCTTTTAGAAAGCTCTTACGAAGATGCTCAAAAAGTACAAGCCGATAAAAAAGATACTTTATTGCACCTAGAAAGAGACAAAAAAGAATTAGAATTAAAATTTAACCACTTTAATGATAAGTTAAATAGTATATACCAAGAAATTAGTATTCTTACTAATCAAGAAAAAGAACAAGCAAGCCAATTAGAAAATTTTAAAGAAAAAAATGGACAATTATCAAAAAAAGTAAAAGAGAAAAAAGAACATTTAGAAGTTTTAGGAAAAGAACTTGTCTTTTTAGAAAAAGACTTTTCTTCTGTTCAAAATGAAAGACAACGCATAACTATTCAGTTTACGCAATTTGAAAAAGAGCATGACGGGTTACTAAAACAAAAAGAACTACTAACGCTTTCTTTACAAGAATTAACTGTCGAGCAAGAGCAAGCAGAAAAGCAAATTGTAAATAATGTTTCTTCAATTAAAGCCTATGAAGAATCTATTAAAGTGCAAAGAGAAGCTTTGTCAGAAAAAATTAAGCACTTAGAGAACTTACAATTGCAATATTCCGAACTAGTAAACAATTATGAAATAGAAAAAAATACTATCGAGGAAAAAGATTCTAAATTAAAATCTTTACGAACTAAACAATTTTCTTGGAAAGATAAAACTCATAATTTAAAATTAAACTTAGAAGCCTATGTTTTACAACAAAATAATTTTGTAGAACAAGTTAAAGAAAAGTATTTAGTCGACTTACCTGTTATTGCACAAGAAAAGGAAGAAGAATTAGTATCTGTATTAAATAACCAAGATATCGATGCAGTTATTAAAAATATCGAATTAGAAATGGAAAAAGCATATTCGCAATTACAGCGCATTGGAGAGGTTAATTTAGTAGCTAGCGAACAGTACGAAAAGCAGCTACAAGAATTTACTTTTTTAGAAAACCAACACCAAGATTTATTATCTGCAAAAGACCAATTAAATAAAGTAGTGGTTAAAATTGATGGTATTTGTAAAGAAAGGTTTCATACTACATTTACTAAAATTAATGATAAATTTACAAAAGTATTTCCTGCTTTATTTGGAGGGGGTTCGGCTAAACTAAGCTTAGTAGTTAACGAAAAAACTGGCGAAGAGGGAGTGGACATTATGGTTAGCCCTCCAGGTAAGAAATTAGAACGCATTCAATTACTATCTGGTGGAGAAAAAGCTTTATCTGCTGTGGCTTTTATTTTTTCTTTATTTTTAGTAAATCCATCGCCATTTTGTTTATTAGACGAGGTGGATGCTCCTTTAGACGAAGCCAATGTTATTCGGTTTAATGATTTAGTTAAAGAAATGTCAAAAAATACACAAATTATCGTTATTACTCATAATAAACAGACCATGAAGAGGTTGGACAAACTTTTTGGTGTGACCATGCAAGAAAAAGGGGTTTCTAAATTATTATCAGTAGATTTTGATAAAATAGAAAAGTGGTCTTAGTATAATGAATATGCAATGGTTGGTGCAACAATGGCCTTTGTTAGTGGCTGTGGTAATTTTGTTGCTTTTCTTTTTTTTATTATACCCAAAAGTAAAAAGCTCTTTTTTTAAAAACAGCAAAGCCACTTTAAAAAAACAATTTACAGCAAAACCTTCCAAAGAAGCTGTGACTTTTAATAAAAATCAAGACCTGTTTTCTATTTTAGAAAAATCACGAAGTTCATGGTCGGATAAGTTAAAAATATTTTCTAGCAAAACACAGGTTTTAAATGATGAAGATATGGAGTCTTTAGAGGAGTTACTTTATGGCAGTGACTTAGGCCCTAAAACCGCTCATTATTTTTTAGAAAAAATTCAAAAAAAAGATAATTTAACTTATCCTGTATTGTTATCCTCTTTAAAATTAGAAATGTTAAATGTGTTAAATTTAGCTTACAGAGATGCAAATACTGTTTGGACGGCTTTAGATGCACCCGAAAGAAAAGACCCAGTAGTTTGGTTAATTTCAGGGGTAAATGGTGCAGGGAAAACCACCTCCATTGGTAAATTGGCTTATATGGCTCATCAAAAAGGCTATAAGGTATTAATGGCTTCTGCAGATACTTTTAGAGCGGCAGCACAAGAACAACTAGTACAGTGGAGTAAGCAAGCGGGTGTATGTATTTTTGCTCCCGAGGATATGAAAGACCCTTCTGCGGTAGCTTATAATGCTTGCCAAAAAGCTAAGGCACAAAATTATGATTTAGTGTTAATTGATACTGCGGGAAGATTGCACACACAATCGAACTTAATGAATGAATTAGAAAAAATTAAAAAAGTAGTAAAAAAATTATTACCACAATCTCCTCAAGAGTCTTTTTTAGTTTTAGATGCTAATTCGGGTCAAAATGCCTGTGTGCAAGCAGAAAACTTTCACCGCAAATTAAATATTACAGGGGTACTTTTAACAAAATTAGATGGCAGTTCTAAGGGTGGAGTAGCAATTAGTTTAGCTAAAGATTTACACTTGCCCGTTTTGTTTTTAGGTATGGGGGAGTCTTTAAAAGACATTCAAGTATTTGCCCCTAAGCAGTTTGTATCTGCATTAATGGGAAACGAGGAGTAATGCTATGCTAGCACACACGGCTTTTATTTATACTTTAGCAGGTTTAGCCTTTTTTTTATATGGTTTAAAAACCATTAGTCAAAATTTGCAAAAAATATCAGGAGATTTAATACAAAGGCTATTATCTAAAATGTCTAACAAGCCTATTTATGGAGTATTTTTTGGAATACTATTAGCCTTTAGTATTCAAAGCTCTGCGGCAGTGGTTTCTATGTTGGTGAGTTTAGGCTCCTCTAGTGTTTTAACTTTATTTCAAGTCATGGGAATTATTTTAGGTTCGGCTATTGGTAGTACTTTTATTGTACAAATTTTAAGTTTTAAAATTTCTAATTTTGGTTTAGCACTATTTTCTGTTTTTTATTTATTTTCTTATTTTTTTATAAAAACGAAAAAAATGAAAAGATTTTTTCGTATCTGTTTTGGTTTTGGTTTAATGTTTTTTGGGTTAGAGCTTATTAGTTTGGGAAGTACTCACTTAAAAGATGCAGAGTTGTTTATTAAATTTTTACATTTTTTTATAGATAGTCCTATTCTTACATTGCTTATTGCTGCAGCTTTTACTGCCGTAGTACAAAGCAGTGTGGTAACTATTGGGATCGCCATTAGTTTAATGTCGGCAGGTTATTTTTCTTTAGAGCATTGCATTTACTGGGTGTATGGAGCCAATATCGGAACTACAGCTACGGCTATTTTATCTGCTGTATCGGGTAATTATATTGGTAAAAGAGTAGCTTGGGCGCATTTTTTATTTAAAACCATTAGCGTGGGGCTTTTCTTTTTTTTAACGCCATTTATTTTACCTTTAATCGCTGATAGTTTTTCTAATATTAGAGGTGTTGCTCACTTTCATACGCTTTTTAATACTATTAGTGTAATTATTTTTTACCCATTTATAAACTATGCTGTAGCGATTATTGAATATTTAATTCCTAAACCCAAAAGTATAGGAAAATTTGGAGTAAAATATTTTTCTTTTAAAGATATTAAAAATTTAAGTACTGCCGTAGCCTTTACCCAGGCAAAAAGAGAAATTTTGCGTATGGGTGATATTATGGGAAGTATGTTGAGTCGTTCATTATTTTTATTTGATACAGGGGAGAAAAAAGCATTTTTTAAAATTAAAGAAGGGGATAACAATGTCGACCTGTTGTGTGCAGAAATTAATCGCTTTTTATTGGCTTTAATAGAAAGATCTAGTAAAGACAGTGAAGAGGCAGGAGAAGCAGATATAGAAAAAATTAATATTCTACAGGCTATTTCCTTTTCATCAGATGTGGAAAGTGCCGCTGATTCTGTGGATAAAAATTTAGTAAAACTAGCGGTTAAAAAGCAAAAATTACATATTCAATTTTCAGAGCTAGATCAAAAAAATTTAGTAAAATTACAAAATGCGGTAGCCGATATTGTAGTGTTATCTATGACCTACTTTGACTCTAAAGAGCTTAGTATTTTAAAAGAGTTAAAGAAGCGAAAAGAGGCTATTCGCCAGGCAGAATACACTTTTAGAGTGGAGCATATTAATAATTGTCGCAAAGAAGAGGGCGAAAAGTTGAACATTAATTTAACCAATATTTATCTTGATATTTTGTCAGAATATCGTCATATTGCAGAGTTGATGATTAATCCATTATATTATATTAAACACGAAATCGAGTCTTAAAATGAGTAATACTGTGCGGGTAAGATTTGCACCCAGTCCTACAGGACATTTACATGTGGGAGGGGCAAGAACAGCTTTATTTAATTATTTATTTGCAAAATCTCAAAAGGAAAAGGGTATAGACGCTCAATTTTTATTGCGAGTAGAAGATACCGATAAAGAACGAAGCAGTGAGGTTTTTTTAAAATCTCAATTACAGGATTTAAAAAACCTTGGAATAATTTCTAACGAAGGGGTATTTTTTAATGATAACAAGCTTAGTGAAAAAGGAGATCTAGGCCCTTACAGGCAAAGTGATCGACTAGATATTTATCAAGAATATGTAAATATTTTATTAGCTAAGGGTTTGGCATACTATTGTTTTTTAACGGATGAAGAAATTGATATACAAAAAGATTTAGCAAAAAAAAATAAAAGTACTCAGCAAATTATTAGTCCTTACAGGCCTAAAAATTTAGAAGACGCAAAAATAAAAATTGCACAATCACAAGAAAAAATACAGCAAGGACAAAAACCAAGCGTTCGATTTAATACTAGTTCAGTAAAACCCGAGTACATAATTGAAGATTTGGTTCGAGGCAAAGTTACACTTCCTTCTGAAATGGTGGGAGATTTTGTTATTCAACGCTCCAATGGTATGCCTGTATATAATTTTTGTTGTGTAGTCGATGATGCTTTAATGAAGATTACTCATGTGCTTAGGGCCGAAGAGCATTTAAGTAACACCTTAAGGCAGTTAATGATTTATGAAGCCTTAAAATTTACTATTCCTCGGTTTGCTCACATGTCTTTAATTTTAGGAGAAGATAAAAAAAAGTTAAGCAAAAGGCACGGTGCCACTTCGGTGGAAGACTATTTAAAAGAAGGTTATTTACCCGAAGCTTTGGTAAACTTTTTATGTTTACTAGGCTGGTCTCACCCTGAAGCTAAAGAAATTTTTACTTTAAAAGACGCTGCTAAAGTTTTTGATTTAAAGCGCCTAAACTCAGCACCCGCCGTTTTTGACACTAAAAAATTACTTTGGATGAATGGGGAGTATATGAAAGCCATGAGTTTAGATAATCTACGCGAGCGATTATTGGACTACGCACTTTTTACTAACTTGCTAAAGGATAACAGTGTGCAGGAGTATTTTACTGACTCTTTAGGAGAAAAAATTACAGGCTTTTGTTCATCAGCTAAAACTTTAAAAGAGGCAATGGAACTTTTAAAATTAATTTTTTTCCCTCTAGAGATTTTAAAAGAGAGCCAAGAGGTATTAAACTTTCCAGAAACTAAAACCGTATTAAAAGCTTGGGTAGCACAGTTAAAGCAGCAGTTACAGGACAGTAACCTCCCCACAGAAGAGACAGAAGAGCAAAAACATTTTTGCTTAACAACAGAAGAATTTATTAGTATACAAAATCAAATAAAAGAAACTTGCCAAGTTAAAGGTAAACATTTATTTATGCCTATTCGAGTAGCAGTTATTGGCAAACCTCATGGAGCAGAGTTAAAAGAATTAGTGCCTTTAATCTCTGTCAAAAATTTAATACAAAGAGCAGAAAAAGTAATAAAAAAAGTTTTAGAGAATAAAACCAATAAGGAAACCTCCTCATGATAGAAAAATTAAGAAACATAGCCATTATTGCCCATGTGGACCATGGAAAAACCACTTTAGTAGATAAACTTTTACAACAGTCAGGAACTTTGGGCGACCGAGGCCCTTCTAATGAACGGCTTATGGACTCTAATGACTTAGAAAAAGAAAGAGGCATTACTATTTTAGCAAAAAACACAGCTATTAAATGGAAAGATTACCATATTAATATTGTAGATACTCCGGGCCATGCCGATTTTGGAGGCGAAGTGGAAAGGGTTTTGTCCATGGTAGACTCGGTTTTACTTTTAGTAGATGCTGTTGATGGCCCAATGCCCCAAACACGCTTTGTTACTAAAAAAGCCTTAGCCTTAGGTTTAAAACCTATTGTGGTTATTAATAAAGTAGACAGGCCTAGTGCGCGACCGGCTTGGGTGGTAGATCAAACCTTTGATTTATTTTCTAATCTAGAAGCCACAGATGAACAATTAGACTTTCCCATAGTATATGCTTCTGCTTTAAATGGTTTTTCTAGTTTAGAGGAGGGAGTTTCTAGTGGTGACATGCAACCATTGTTTAAAGCTATTGTTGAAAATGTTTCTGCACCAAAGGTAGATGTCAATGGCCCCTTTCAGTTACAAGTAAGTGCCTTAGATTATAGTAGCTATGTTGGTGTTATTGGTATTGGCAGGGTTGCTAGAGGAAAAATTAAAATAAATACACCTGTTACAATTATAGATAAAGAAGGAAAAACAAGAAGTGGTCGTATTTTAAAAATTATGGGCTTTATGGGTTTAGAAAAAATAGAAGCCACAGAGGCTACTGCTGGAGATATTATTACCTTTAGTGGTGTTGAAACCTTAAGTATATCAGATACTTTATGTGACCCTAATCAGGTAGAGGCTTTACCGGCTTTATCTGTGGATGAACCCACAGTAAGCATGACCTTTCAGGTCAATACATCTCCTTTTGCTGGGCAAGAGGGAAAGCTTTTAACTAGCCGTCAAATTAGTGAAAGGCTTGATAAAGAGTTAATTCATAATGTGGCATTAAGAGTAGAAACTACTGAAGACCCTAATAAATTTAGAGTGTCTGGTCGTGGTGAGCTTCATTTGGGTATTTTAATTGAAACCATGAGAAGAGAAGGTTTTGAGCTAGGTGTTTCTCGCCCCGAGGTTATTTTAAAAAAAGAGGGAGATAAAACCTTAGAGCCCTATGAAGATGTCACCGTAGATATTGAAGAGCAACACCAAGGTTCTGTTATTGAAAAATTAGGAGAACGGGGAGGGGAATTAAAAAATATGTCTCCCGATGGAAAAGGGCGTATTCGACTAGAATATTTAATGCCTGCGCGAGGGTTAATTGGATTTCGTACAGACTTTTTAACTTTAACTCAAGGCTCTGGTTTAATATACAGCCTGTTTTCTCATTATGGTGAAATGAAAAAAAATAATGTGGGACAAAGATTAAATGGTGTATTAATTTCTATGGGCCAAGGAAAAGCCTTAGCCTATATGTTATTTAATTTACAAAACCGAGGTAAGTTATTAATTGATCATGCTACGCAAGTTTACGAAGGTATGATCATTGGTATTCATGCTCGTGATAATGATTTAGTGGTTAACCCCATGAAAGGAAAACAGTTAACAAATATGCGCTCTGCAGGAACAGATGAAAATACTATTTTAACTCCACCTATAAAATTTAGTTTAGAACAAGCTGTAGAATTTGTTAATGATGATGAATTAGTAGAGGTAACACCCACCTCCATTCGCATTCGTAAAAAACTGTTAACAGAAAACGAAAGAAAGCGATTTAAAAAATAACTTTTTAACTTTGAATTTTAGTCAAAAAAAGTAATAACTATAAAGTAATAAGAATTAGCGTTTAGAGAACTGAGTGCTCTTACGGGCTTTATGTAGTCCGTATTTTTTACGCTCAACCATTCTGGAGTCACGAGTTAAAAACCCTGCCGATTTTAAACTGGCTTTGTAAGACTCTTCTGCAATTACTAAAGCTCTAGAAATTCCGTGACGAATGGCTTCTAATTGACCAGTACTTCCGCCACCTTTTACCGTGATATAAGCATCCCACTGGCTTTCTGTTTTAGTAACCTGAAAAGGAGAAAATAAAGCATTAAAATAAATTTTAGATTTAAAGTAATCTTCTGGAGATTTTTTGTTAACAGTAATTTTTCCTGTTCCCGCTTTTAAAAAAATACGAGCATGACTAGTTTTACGACTTCCGCCAGCATAATAAACAGGTGTTGTGGATTTTGCCATTATTAATTTCTCCTATTATAAAGTAACAATCGTTACTTTTTGTGCCTCATGCGGATGTTTGTCATCTTTATAAACATTTAATTTTTTTAACACTAAACTATTAAGGCGATTATTAGGAAGCATTCCTTTAACTGCAGAAATAATAATTTTTGTAGAATCTTCTTCCATAATATTTTTCATTGTTTTTTCTTTAATTCCGCCAAAAAAACCAGTGTGGTGATAGTATTTTTTCTGCTCTAATTTTCTACCAGACATTCTAATTTTATCACTATTAATAATTACCACAAAATCACCCACATCTACATGAGGTGTATATTCTGCTTTGTTTTTTCCACGCAAAATATTAGCCACTGTGGTAGCTAAACGGCCCAGTGTTTGATCGGTAGCGTCTATTAGTCGCCACTCCCTTTGCGTAGTTTCTTTTTTGGCCATCCATGTTTTGTGCATTTCTCTTCCTTGGCTCTGTATCTAAATATGAGTCTTACTAATCGCAAGAATACTAAATTTTTAAGGGGAATTTGTCAAGGGATGCAGGGTAGTTAATTTTGCGTAAATATAGGCCTTGAGGAGGGGCAGGGGCAAAGATTTTTTGCGTACTTGCTTGTTCAATAATGCTTTGCAAGTGCTTTAGGGGCTCTGATTTTTTCTGTATCAAGTAGAGTTGGCAGCCTACAATATTGCGTACCATTTGTTTTAAAAATCCATTTCCAGTGATATTAAATTCCAGATACTCAGCAGGAGCTCCTAAAAGAGAAATGGGTGCTATTTGAGGGGGTGTTGTTTTCTGTATTTGCCACGAGCTTTCAAAAATGTTTCGAACCGTGTTTTTTACGGGTGTGCCTGTGTTTTGAAAGCTTTTAAAATCCTTTTCGCCTATTAAAGTCGCGGCTAATTGTTGAAGGATATGTATATTTTTTTTTAAATAGGTAAAACTTTCTACGCCAATATTATAAATTTGCGACGAGTTAAAGGGGGTGGTTTCAGAACTAATAAAATAAGTATAAGTTTTATCCACAGCAGACCGTAGTGCATGAAAATCATCATCGACTAAAAAAGCCTTTTTAATTTGAATATTTTTAGGGCATTTTTTTTTGGCAACTTTTAGTAAGTTTAACAAAATTTTAAAAGCATTGGTATTTTCTACTTTTTGAAATTTCGATAAATCTGGAAAATCACAAGAAAGAGAAATCATTTTTGGTAATGAAAAATGGGCAATTTGGTTAAAGGCATGCACCCCTGCATCGGTTCGTCCAGAGCTTTGTAGGGAAATGCTTTCTTTAAATAAATTAGATAAAAGCTTTTCTAAAGTTTCTTGCACAGAAGCTTCTTGCAATTGCTTTTGCCAACCTTTAAAAAGGCTACCATCGTAAGAGAGGCTTAGTAGAACTTTTATTTTATCTCTTTATGAAGGGTATGTTTTTTCATAAAAGGATTGTATTTTTTAAGTTCTATTCTTTCTGGATGATTTTGTACATTTTTAGTAGAGGTATATCGCGAGGGAGTTTCTCCTAATTTACGAGCTTCTGTACATTCTAATGTAATAATTCTAACTTTACCCTTCTTCTTAGCCATAGCCACTCCTGTTAAAGTACCAATATCTATCTTATTTTTTAGTATAAAAGAGTAGTAATGACAAGGCTCTTTTTATCTATTTCTTGTGGATTTTTTAAGATTTACAAGAAATAACAGGGATTTAAGAAATTTTCGCTGTATGACGAATAGTTTATAATAGTTTTGCAGTAAATACTTTTGTATAAAAAAGGAGAGGGAAGTGAAAATATTAGGGTTAATGGCACTTTGTATATTTTTAAGCTCTTGTGGTTCTTCTGGCAGGGGAAGTGGTATTGTGCTTTCTGCAGTTAGTTTATCTTTAGGGAACCCTAACAATTTAAAAAATAATCGAGATATTGGCTATCATCCTCAAAAAATAGAAAAAACCTTTTCTTGGAAAAACTTACTCATTGAACCTGTCTATGCGGCAGTTACTCCTTTAGTTTCTAACTTTTTTCGAGGCATTACTAAACCTAATCAAGGTAATTTTTCCAGTTCTGTAGCCACTCAGTTTAGAAAAGAACACTATGCAGCTCTGCAAACTTTTCAGTCTAAAAATCATAACGGCATTAATTATAATACTTTATTACAGTTGGGGATAAGTGAAGAAAAGCGCGCAAGTGCAGGGCTTGTTTTTTATGGCCTTTGGCAAAATTTATGGGTAAAAGCACTAGAAATAAAATATAAAGTTTATAGTAGTCTGCCTTTAAAATTAAAGGATGATACAGAGGAAAAGAAATCATGGATTCACGCGAGTGCTAATGAAGATATCAAGACTTTTGTTGGCTGGAAACAAGAAACCAATAGAATGATTGTTAGAACGGTTTTTATACAAATCAATAGTGATGGATCCACTCATAAAGAAGCCATTAACGCAATTATTAATGCCGACTCTATTGATATTACTAGCTATAAAACAGGAAGCAATCCTCAAGGGGAAAAAAGATACACAGTAACTGTTGTTGGTAAATTAAGAGAAAATCGTGCAGAGTTAACTGCTCGCTTAATTAGGCCTCAATGGGTTACTAATATAAAGACTGGAGCTCAGTCTGATAATTTAAAAGTGATTACTATTTCTGGAAGTGTAGTCGGTGAAAGCAGTGGTCGTAAAACAGTTAATCTAAAATATGATCAATGTCCTTTAAGAGAGGAAACTTGTATTAATTCTGCGGTATCTGGAAACGGAAGATACATTATTGAGGATGGGGCCAATGGTTCCATTGAGCGTAATGGTGGGGCCTCATCAAATACAGGATCTTTAGATTTGCCAAGTTTTTTTGACATTAATGAAGCTTTCAACTTAGATTTTTTAAATAATTAGATGGTTAAAACCATGCACTTACTACTAAAAAGTATCTTTTAATTTTCTCAGCTTTGCAAAGCTTTCCTCTGTGGAGCAGGAGTTTGGTAAATGTAAATATTTTTTAATAGCAACAGAGTCACTTCTTAAAAAAGGGTTACATTGTTTTTCTAAACCAAGATTAAAGGGAATGGTAAATTTATTTTGCTTGCGTAAATTTTGTATTTGCGTGATTTTTTTTTGTAAGGCCAAGTTTTCGGGGTCAGCCTGCAGCGCAAATTTAGCATTGGCTAAACTGTATTCATGAGCACAAAAAATGCTTGTATCATCAGGAAGTTGTGCAATTTTATTTAAGGCACTTAACATTTGTTTTGGGCTACCTTCAAATAGTCTTCCACAACCTAAAGAGAATAAACAATCTCCCACAAAGGCCACTTTCGATTCTGCAAAATAATACACAATATGTCCTAAGGTGTGTCCAGGAACTTCTATAATCTGCACGGGTTCTTTTGCAAAATGCAGATTACTATTTTGTGATAATTTTTGATCGGCTACAATGGGGTCATTTTGAGGGGCTAGTATGGAGGCATTATAATGGGTTTTTAGCTCTAAGTTACCTCCCGTATGATCCTCATGATGATGAGTATTAACAATAGCATTTAATGACCACTTCTTAGTTTGTAGAAACTCAATAACGGGTTTAGCTAGGGCGGGGTCTATTACCCAAGTATCTGTAAGATTTTCTGTAGTTTTATGTGCTTTTATTACAAAAACATAATTATCTTTTAATACGGGGATAGTGAAAACTGAGAAGTTTAAAAATGTATTTTCTTCAATCATTTTATGAAAATAACATGCATTTAAACCTCTGGACAGGTATAATTTTTGGAGTATAAGCTGTACAAGTTATAAGTAAAAAATATTAATTTGGAGAGACTATGGATAGCGCCACATTAAAAATGCAAAAAGAATTAATTAAGCAAAGTATCTTGAATTCTTTAGGCGAAGAAGGGCCTCAAGGATCTTTTTTGGTAAAAACGGGAAAGTGCACAGGCAGGTCTACTAAAGAGCGGTTTTTAGTGGAACATTCGGATACTAAAGATAATTTTTTTTGGGGAACAGTTAACAAAGCTTTAGATACTAAAACGGGAACAAATTTTATTGATTCTGTAAAAAAATATGTATTATCAAAAAAAAATTATTCACTAAAAGCCTTTGTAGGTTGTTTTCCTGTGGAGGTGTACTCCACCTCCCCTTGGCATGTGGCTTTTGCTTATAATATGTTTCGTAGCCATGCAGTGGAATCTTTACGAGGACAAATTAGTAAAGATTTTAAAATACAAATTTGGCACGCACCAGAGGTGTCGGTAAAAGATATTCGAGCAGAATTAAACAAAGACATTACTTTTCCCTTTGAAGAAAGAGGTGTGGTTTTAGATCCTACAAAAGGGCAAGTGGCTATTGTGGGAACGGGTTATGCTGGAGAAATTAAAAAAGCGGCCTTTTCTGTTTGTAATTATAAATTTCCAGAAGATAAAATATTTCCTATGCATGCCTCGGCTAACTGTAATCAAGACGGCAAAGAAGCTTGTATTTTATTTGGTTTATCGGGAACGGGAAAAACCACTTTGTCAGCAGACCCTGATAGATATTTAATTGGTGATGATGAAATTGTATGGTCTCACGAAGGGCTGTCGAATATGGAAGGAGGCTGTTACGCTAAATTAATTAATTTAGAAGAAAGTAAAGAGCCAGAAATTTACAAAGCCGTTCATAAAGAAGGCTCTATTTTAGAGAATGTTTATTATAATGAAGATAAAGTTATTGATTTTTTCAGCAATGTGTACACCGAAAACACTAGAGGTTCTTATAGTTTAGAAGCATTAGATAAAGTATTTCGGCAGAATATAGAGTCTAGCCATCCTAAAAGTATTATTTTTTTAACTGCAGATGCCTTTGGCGCCTTACCTGCAGTGGCAAGACTTAACCAATGGCAGGCACAGTACCATTTTATCTCGGGTTATACTGCCAAGGTTGCAGGTACAGAAATAGGGGTTACTGAACCAGAGGCAACTTTTAGTTCTTGTTTTGGGGCACCATTTATGCCAAGGGCTGCAAAAGTTTATGCTGAGCTTTTAACCAAATTAAGTAAAAAATATGATGTCCCTGTGTGGCTAGTAAATACGGGTTGGCAGGGTGGTTATGCTAAAGGGAAAAGATTTCCTATTTCCGTTAGTAGAACTTTATTAAAAGCTATTCAAGACGGTTCTTTAAATAATGTACCCATGAAGCAACATGCTATTTTTGGTTTTGATGTTCCCACACAATGCCCAGGGCTAGATGCAGATTATTTGCAAATTCCAGAAGGAAAAGTCGTTAAAGAATTGGCTGTAAAGTTTATGGAAAATATCCAAAACTTAGGCGCAGCGGTTATTTCTGATGAAGTGGTTAAAAAAGGTGGACCAGTTATTTAGTTACGACGCTTTTTTTTTATCTTCTAAAGTCTTTAGAATTTCTTTTAACACTTGATTTTTTACCGTGGAGTAATCGCCTTTAATTAAGGCCCCTGCGGCTTGTTTATGCCCTCCTCCACCAAAATGTTTTGCAATAGAGTTAATGTGTAAAAAACCCTTACTTCTTAAGCTTAATTTAAATTCATTAGGATGATCTTCTCTAAAAAAAGCCCCAATGGTAATTTCACGAATACTCATTAACAAATCTAAAATATCACGAACATCATCCATTTTTAAATTATGTTTTTCTAAATCTTTTAATCGTACTTTTGCAATCACCACTTCTGGTAAAGGGTATTCCACTGTGGCAAACACTTCTGCTAACAAACTAATTTTATTTTTTGAATAAGATGCAAATAAATAATTATGAATTTTTTCTGGTTCTTTTTCGTATTCTAAAAGTTCTGCACAAATTTTTAAAGATCGAGAAGAGCCTCTAATATAACGAAATACTTGAGTGTCAAAAGCAATACTACTGTAAAGGCTGCGTGCAATTTTTTTGTCTAAAGAAACATTTAAAGATTGAATTAAATCAAAAACCAATTCACCAGTGCTGGCAGAGTGTACCTGTATAAAGGAGTACTCTGTAGGAAGAGTGTCTCCAAAGGGGTGGTGGTCTATAAAAGAAATATATTTACAATGCTTTTTTAGTTCTTTGTACAAAGGATTAACAAGGCTTTCAGAGTTGGTGTCAAAAATTAAAGCCACATCGGCATCTTCAATAGGGGTATGAGGACTATTATAAGTTTGCACTAGTAAGTCTTTATTTAAAAAATTATAACGATCAGGCAAGTCATCCACTAATAATAGTCTGGCCGATTTTCCCATTTTTTTAAGAGCGTAAAGCATTGCTAAAGCAGAACCTAAGCCGTCGGCATCACACTGCTTGTGAGTAGTGATAATAAAACTTTGAGAATTTTGAATTAGCTTAACAAGGGTATTTTTTTGCAATTGTTCGTTTTCGGAGATAGGTATCATAATTGTTTTTCCTCTGGTCTATACTTATTTATTCGGCCATTTGCCTAGTTTTTTTTTTGGAAAGTATAAGGAAAATTTTGATTTTTTGTCTAAAACATAGCTATTTAATCAACAAACAGGGCTTTTTAGGCAAAAAACTAGACTTTTAACTAATCTATAGATAATTGTAACTCATATTGTAAACAAGTAGAAATATAAGGAGTTTGGGGATGAAAGCCATTGTTTTGAGTTTAGTAAGCGTTTTAAGTACTCATTTTATTTTAGCAAACATTAGTCATGCTACACCTCTTACAGCAGCACAAAAATTAGTAAAAAAAGAGAAAAAAGAAAAAAAAGAGCGTAAAAAACCTTCTGAAAATAATGCATTTAAAGAAAAAGAGGTAAAGGCCTCTAAGCAATTGATTCGTCAAGCGCGTAAGGAAAGGGAAAAAGTTAGCAATGCTATTAGTGATGCGCATTGGAAGATACAAAGCGCCCGAAAGTTAAAACAAAGAGCAAGAGAGGTAAATGCTAAAAACATTATTTTTGCATTAAATACAAAAATACAAGCTTTGCGTCGCAAGATAAATAATGCAGAACAAGGTCAAGACGATTTAACACACAAAGTGCGTCGGTTAAGAGAACTAGTTAACGATAATAATGCTTGGCATAAAGACATTCCAAAAAGGCGTGTGGCTTTGCAAAAAAAATATAATGATTTTTATTCGCGAGACTTTAGCAGGCGCATTGATAACAAAGCGGATGATTTAAGAGCAGTGATACGCAGAAATAAAAGAACTATTGAAAGAATGGAAGTAGAATTGGCTCAGGCTAAAAATAATAGAAAACGCATTTTATACCAAGCTAATGATTTGTTGTTGGATTGGGAAAATTGGCAGTTAGAGATGAAAGGCTATTTGCGAACACTATCTTTTTTGTTAGACCGAGCCAAAGTGGCTCGCATGAATAAGAATATTAATAACTTACAAACAAAAATACAATCTAGTAGAAGAGCGAAAGAGCAAATAGATAATTTAATGGATTATTTAAAACGGGCCATGTCTTCTTTAGCGCAGACTCTTTATACAAGGGAGATAAATTATTTTATTCCCGTGGTAGAGGATAAATATAATGATTTGCAAGTAGAAGAATACGCTTACACTAGACAGTTAAAGGCTTTACCTTCGTGGTTAGCACAACAAGACAATACCATTGCCATTAGAGAGGCCGAAATTGTAAAAGAATTGGCTATTGCAAAAGGAAAATTACAAAAAGTCATTACCAAAAGTAAGGCCTTGTTAGTTGAAGGAAATTTTATTTTTTCCGAATATACAAAAATAAATACACAAGCTTCCTCACTGTTAGATCGTGCTAACAAGGCTTATGTGGATGGTTCTAGCCAACGCATTGGTGATCAAAAAAGAATTAGCGAGGAAGCTTTCCAAAAATTAACAGAACAAACCAATCTTTTACGCTATTTTTTTAATAATTTAGTAATAGCTTCTTATCCCACCGATGTGGATGAGCAAACCAAACAGCTAAGTGGGTATTTACCTAATTTAAATCACTTACAAGTGCATTTAAAAAAACAGGCCAAGTATTTATCGCAAATTACTGTTAAAGAAACTCCTTTGGTTATTAAAGGAGAGCGTATTTTGGCAAAGGCACAAAAATTAGCCAATGAAGTGTTAGAAAAAGCAAAAACCTCTTTATTTGTAGCAAGGGATTTAGTAGCGCAAGTGCATAAAACTATATTAGAGGCTAGCTCTATGGAAAGTCGGGCACAAAAAGTAGAAAAACCAAATATTGTTACAAACATTGCTTCTTTTAAATCTAAGGCGATAAATGTAGAAAAAAAAGTGTCTAACAATATTAGTAAAGTACAAGAAGTGCTTAATCGATTATTAGAACAAAAAAGGCCCGAAAACTTAGACCATGTGCGTTTGCAGTTAAGCCCTTTGTTGAACCCTTTAGATCGTTTAGCAAAAATCACAATCGCACCACGCTTGGCCTTACAAGCACGATTGGATAAATATTTAGCTGTAATTTTAAAAAGAGAAAAACTAAGCAAAGACAGAAACGATTTAATTGCAAAAGCTAATTCTTGGATTTCGCAATTAGTAAAAACCATTAAGTCTTCTAGGGCCTTAGTGCATACAGTAGAAACTAAAACTATTCCAGAGGCCAAAAAATATTTTAAGCATATTAATTCTACAAAAAAGGACATTAATAATTTAAAAACCTTATCTATTTCTATTACCGAAGCGATTGCTCGTGTAAAACCCGTATTGCAAAAAAGTCGTGATACTATTGCTAAATATGCGCAGGCTAGCTTGGATGAAATTGAAGTAAGTCCTACTAAAAGAAATCAGTTAAGTGCTTTAGAGTCGGTGTTGGCTTCCGAAGCTAGTATTTTAAACCAAGCCTATCAAAGCTTAAAACCCACTTACTCTAAAGTGGCCGACCATATTAATTGGAGGTCTTGTATTGCTGTAGAAAATAAAGCGACATCGACTAAAATAGAGATGGAAAAATTTTTTTCTAATTATATTTCTTGGAATAACAATGGCAGGTCCGATCAGTTAGCTAATCAGTGGATGCAATTATATAATTGTAAGAATACTTCTAAATATCAAAAAGATGTTCACCGTTTATATGATTTTGCCGATCAAAATTTATCCTATGTTTTATCGAATTTAAAAATAAAAAATAACTTAGCTTTTGCAGTGAAGTATGTTCAACGGTTTTGTGCACAGGTAGATATGGAAAAATTATTTGCCGATGCCTTAGAAGAAGAAGGTGGAGCTTGTGAAGATGAATGGGATGATTGTGATGCTTGGGACGATAGTAGTTCTGAAAATATTTTAGCAGCCTTTAAAAAAATCCAAGCAAAAGTGTTTAGTTGTAGTAATTTAAAAATAGTTACTAAGTAAGTTTTGTTTTGTTTTGTTTAGCCACAGATTAAGGCTGAAAAAGCTACGCTTCGCACATCCCTGCGGGCTGAACGCTTTTTAAGCCTTAATCTGTGGCTAAACAAAACAAAACAAAAGTTAGCCTCCCAAATTGGAAAGCTGTAAGATAGGCATGATCACGGCAAAGACAATGGCGCCTACTAAACCACCCATAAAAACAATCATTAAAGGCTCTAACAGGGCGGTTAATCCATCAATAGAAGTATTAACTTGAAAGTCATATGCGTCGCTCACTTGCGATAGCATTTCTTCTAAGTTTCCTGTTTTTTCTCCAATATTTACCATGTGAATTAGCATGGGAGGAAATTGTCCAGAGGCCTTTAAGGGAGCAGCAATGGACTCTCCTTCTTTAATATTATCACGAGCTTGGTCAATGGCTTCGGCAATAATATCGTTATTAACCACATTTCTAACAATTTGTAAGGCTTCTAACATGGGCACACCTCCATTAAGTAAAGTAGAAAGTGTTCTAGCAAATCGAGAAACCGCTAACATACGAATCATTTTTCCCACAAGAGGCAATTTTAACACAAGGGCATTCCATTTTCTTCGTCCCTTAATAGAGTTTTTCCAATTACGGAAACTAAAAATAAAAACACCTACACTTAAAATAATTAAAGGCCATTTGGTTATTAAAAAATTACTAAAATCAATTACAGCTAAGGTGTACCACTCTAAAGTTAGTTCTGGTGTAGAGTCAAAAATGCCAGTAATTTTAGGAATAATTACTGTAAATAAAAATACCATTAAACCCGTCATAACAAACATCATTAAAATAGGGTACATCATGGCTGATTTTACTCGGCTAATTAATGCACTTTGGGTTTCAGTAAACTCTGCAAGGCGTAATAAAATAACATCTAAAGTACCAGAGCTTTCACCAGCCTCTATCATGGATAAAAAAGTTAAATCAAAAACTTTAGGATATTTTTTTAAAGCTTTGTATAAATCTGCTCCTTCATTAACTTCTGTTTTTACTTGAAATAAAATAGAAGATAAATAAAGGTTTTCGGTTTGCTCTGCGGTAGCGTTAATAGAATCTACTATAGGTACATGCGAGTGTAGTAAGGTAGCTAATTGCCGAGTCATTAAAGATAACTCTTTAGTACTTATAGATTTCGAGGTAAACAAAGCATTTGTGTTACTTTTATTTTGAGTATTAACAATTTTTAAAACATAAAGTTTTTTTGCTTTAAGAATAGCCCGTGCTCTTTTTATATTTTCTGCTTCAACTTGACCTTTTTTATTTTTGCCATGGTTATCTAAAGCTTGGTATTGAAAAGTAGGCATGGTGTTTTAATGATCCACTTGGGTATTGGCTAAAATTTCCTCTATTGTAGTAACTCCTTCTAGAATTTTACTAATACCATGATTTCTAAAAGTTTGCATTCCATCTTGTAAAGCTGCTTCTTTTATTAAGCTACTATTATTTTTTTGCATAATTAAACTACGAATATTATCGGTAATTAATAAAAGCTCTTGTATCATAGTTCGCCCCAAGTAACCTTTGTGGTTGCAGTGCGCGCAAGACTTGGCTCTGTAAAATGTAATGCCTTTGGTTTGTTCTGTGGACAGTTGTAAGTCGGCTAACTCGTCATCGGTAGGTTGATAGGCTTCTTTGCAATGTTTGCACAATGTTCGGATTAATCTTTGTGCCATAATTCCCGATAAAGAAGTGGCAATTAAAAAGGGTTCGCAACCCATATCTATTAAGCGGGGAAAGGCAGAAGCAGCGTCATTGGTATGAATGGTAGATAAAACTAAGTGACCGGTCAAAGAAGATTGTATGGCAATTTTTGCCGTTTCTAAATCTCTAATTTCTCCTATCATAATAACATTAGGGTCTTGACGCAAAATAGACCTTAAGCCCGAAGCAAAGCTTAGTCCAATTTTCGAGTTTACTTGCATTTGTCCAATGCCAGGAATTCTTTGTTCCACAGGTTCTTCAATGGTTAAAATATTTTTATCAATACTATTAATTTGTGATAAAGCAGCATACAGGGTAGAAGTTTTACCACTTCCTGTAGGGCCAGTTACTAAAAAAATACCATAAGTTTGCGTTAAAATTTCTTTAATACTTTTTAAGCTTTGTTTTGATACACCTAACTGGGATAGCTGTAAAATTGTGCTAGATTGATCTTGTAAACGCATCACTATGCGCTCTCCAAAAGTGGTAGGCAAAGTACTAAGACGAATATCAATAGCTTTTCCTGCAACCTTTAAAGGAAATCTACCATCTTGAGGTAATCGCTTTTCTGCAATATCTAAATTAGCCATTACTTTTATACGAGAAGCAATGGAATTTTGTAATCGCTTTGGAGGTTGGGACACATCATACAAGGCACCATCAATTCTAAATCGAATAGCTAATTTTTTTTCGTAAGGTTCGATATGAATATCAGAAGCTTTTTCTTTTACGGCTCTTGCTAGTAAAGTATTTACAAATTTTACCACAGGGGCAGCATCATCAGATTCTAGTAAATCAATAATAGGGTCATCTAAATCCATTTCTTCATCTTCAATACCATCAATGGCTTCAAGAGCTGTGGCATTTTTTTCATAAACATGGTTAATGGCCTCTTGTAATAAGGAGGGGGGGCTAAGATAAAAATGAATAGGCGTGTTAAAAATATTTTTTAAATCGGGTAGCAAATGAGAGTTAAATGCTTCGGCACTAATAATATGTGTACCTGCTTGATCTTGTTTAAAAGCTAAAACAGAATTATTTTTTGCATACTGAATGGGAATATTTTTAATTAAATCTACAGCAATTTCATTATAATTTAAATCAGTTATATAGGGGATAGATAATTGTTCAGAAAGGGCTTGTAGTATTTTCTTTTGTAAAGACTGACTAGATTTTTCTTGCGACAAATTTAACTCAGACAAAGGCCCTTTTAATTTTAATAAATTAACAATTTGGGCTTCAGAAAGCTTAGTGTTTTTTAGTAAGATACTCTTTATGTTCATACATTTAATTTTGTGTTTCGGGAGAGTTTAAGTTTGGATTGTCTTCTATTAATAATTCTTCATCGCTGTCTTCAAAAGAAGTATCGTCACCGCCTTCATTGTCGTCACTAATTTCATTATCGTCATCGCCTTCATCCAAAGCCGGTACATTTTCTTTTGTCGAACTATTATTAAAATTGGTATTTAAAGCAGAGTGAGTATTGGCTTTAAATTTTTTAGCATTACTTAAGTATTTATCAATAAAACCTAGTCGCTCTTCTAACTTTTCTAAAAATAAAGCATTTTGTTGAGATTCATTTTGTATAATTTTTGGAGTAATAAAAACCATAATGTTTTTTCTATCTTTATTGCGGGAAATGCCTTTAAACAACCAACCTATAAGGGGGATATCTCCTAATAAAGGCACTTTAGTTTCTGTATTGCTACTGTCGGTTTGTGTTAACCCTCCCAGTACTGCAGTATCACCGTCATTAATAGTTAATAAAGTTTTTAATTGTCTAATATTAGTTTTTACACCATTTTCAATATCTGTGTTAGCGGCATCAGAAATGGACTGTATTTTTTGATCGATTTTTAAACGAACGGAGTTAGACTCTCTGTTAATATAGGGAGTAAATTTTAACTCCACGGCAACCTCTTCTCTTTCTACTCCAGAAGAAATCCCTGCCGCAGCAGAAGAAGAACTGGTTTTTGCCACAGGCACTTTAGAACCCACTTTTATCAAAGCCTCTTCATTATCCATGGCAGTAATTTGAGGAGTATAAAGTACATTACCTTCAGCGGTTTTTTTCAATACTTCTACTAATCCTAATAAACTAGAAACAGAACTAACTCCTCCAACTGGTGTGGGTAATTTAATTTCTGCTCCACCTCCAAAACCTAAAACAGCGCCTATGGAGTTTATAGGGTTTAAAATATTGGATAAGCTAGAAGTATTAAAACCAACTCTAGAGACTCCTGTAGGGGTCTTAATAAATTTTAAAGCATTTATACCCCAGTTTAAACTATTGTCTGAAGAAATTTCCATGATAATCGTTTTTACAAAAACTTGGTCTCGGGGAATATCTAATTTTTGTAATAATGCTAGTAAAGTTTGGTAATCTTGTTTATTTGCAGTAATGATTAAGCTATTAGTAACTTTATCAGCAGTAAGTTTAACATTTTCGCCTAAAATGCTAGTGTTTTTTGTTTTTGTGTTGAGTTGGTTAGCAGAGGGCCTAAAAAAACTACTTCTTCCGTTGGGCTCAGAAGATTTTTTAGTAGATTTAATATCTTTAGCTAATTTATTAAGTACGCTAGCAATTTTTTCTGCCTCTGCGTGTTTAACATAATAGACATAAACACCACCAGCATCTTCTGCAGATAATTGGGTGTCTAGTTTTTTAATTAAAGAACGCATTTTTCCAATACCTTTTTTATTTCCTACTACCACAATAGAGTTACTTCTTTCGTCGGCTACTACTAAGGAGTAAGATTCGGCTCCCGATTTAGTAGAACTTGTACTGGAAGATCTAGAAAATCTAGAAAAACGACTAGAGCTAGATGTAGATTTAGTAGGATTAATAATTTGATTTAATAGTTTAGACATTTTTTCTGCGTTAGCGTAATAAATAGGGATTACTGCCAACTTTTCTTCAAACCCCGGAACATCTAGCTCTTTCATAATAGTAGCAATTCTAGAAATATTATTTCCATAATCGGTAATGATTAAAGAATTGGTTTTTTTATAAGCATTAACTTGTCCCATTTTTGAAGTTAGTTGCGAAATATTTTTTTGAATTTGATCTACATTTAAATAACGAATTTTAATAATTCTTGTAATTAGTTGATCGTTATTAGGAAAGTTTTTTCCCGTATATACAGCAATACTATCTTGCTTAGCGTCTCGTGTAAGGCGAATTTTATAAAAATTTCCGCTCTTAACTACAGTTAGGTTGTTTAAAGCTAAAGCAGATAAAAAAGCATTATAAGCTTCTTCTATAGTAATTTGAGTGGGGGCAATGATGGTAATTTTTCCTCGCACTGCAGGATCTAAAATAAAATTGCGTTTCATCAACTTACTAATGGCTTTAGTAACTTCTTTTATATCTGCGTTAGGGTAGTCAAAGCTTTCAATAACTTGGTCAGCAGTGGCGATCGAGGGAGAAGTGTTTTTCGGAATAGATAAATTATTTGTAGAGGTTTGCCCAAAACTGGTATAAGGAAAATTAGTAAGAACAAAAACACTAAGTGTGGTAATAGTAAAAGTTATTTTTTTCATAAGTTACAGCCTTCTTCTTTCGTTTAGTTTATATTATAGGTAAATTCTTTCACTTGACCATTTCGTCTAATCTTTAGTCTTAAGTGAGAACTATTTTTGTATTTATTAAATAGTTCCCAAGGAGGAGTGCCATGGGCGGGTTGTCCATCAATTTCTAAAATAGTATCATTAGGTTTAAAGCCTAGGGTTTCAAAAATACTACCTTTTTTTATTTGCGCAAATCGAAAACCATCTATTTTAGTGGGGTTTCTTGAAATAATATTGGGGATAACATGTGCTTGCCTTAGTAATTTTCTTAAGTTTTTGGGTTTAAGGTATTTATTTATCGTTTTTCTAGCAATCTTATAAGAACCAGGTAATTCTTCTTGAATATTGGCCTCATTCAATGGAGTTTTTGTAAAAAATTGAAATTGAGTTTTTTCTGGAATTTTAATATATTCTAAACGATTAGAGTTTAAATTTTTAAAAATAATTTTTCCTCTATGTATTTCTGTAATAATTGCTAAATTTTTAATAGTGTCTTTAACCGAGTAAGCCTCTGCAGCACTGTTTTGAGAAAGGCTAACTGTAGCTACGGAGTAGTTAGGTAGGGAATTTACAATGGTTCCTAATAATTTAATACTTAAAGAAGAAGCCACAGGCTCGCCACTGGGAAGGGCTTGTTTTTTGGCTATTTGCTCTTTCTTAGATAATGGAGTGGGAATAATATTTTTTGCAGAAAAAATATTTCTTTCTAAAATGGCATAATACTGACTAGAGGAGTTAGCAAAAGAGAGGTCGGTGGTTGCAGTAAGCTTTAAACCCGCAGCTTTAGGAAACAAAATTTTTCTTATTTGCAACTGTGCTAAGTCGGCTACAATATAAGCCAATACGCTTACTAAAAGAAATTTAATAAAAATTGGATTATTTAGTTTTTTCATATACTTATATATTTAAATGCATTTACTTAGCGCCTAAATAAGCTTAGCAATTGTTTAGTCTTTTAGGCAGAGTTCTAAGGATAATCAGACTAAGGACGGGCTTCTTTTTGTATAAAAAATACATTTTTCTTTTTTCTTTTCCTTTTTTTTGTAATTTTTTGTACTCTAGCACTAGTTAATTTAATCTAGGAAAGATTATGAAGTCTTTAGTGTTTTTTGTCCCTATTAGGGAATCTTTTGCTTTTTTATCAGTTAGACAAAATGTAATTCGTATTCCCGAAGTGCTTATTCAATTAAAAGAAGCAGAAAGAATAATTAATGAGTCTTACAAAGAATTTGAAGGCTCTGTGGATTTAATTAGTATTATGCAAAGTGACTGGCCTCCTGTTGGCAAACCGTCGGTAAATAGTCATCTAACCCATAAGGGTGTGGAAAATACTTCTGCCAAGGTAACGGCTTTGCGTAAAAAGCTAAGCATAATTGTTAGCTATGTATCTCAGGTGGGCTTGTTTAATCGATATTTAAAAACCTATTCTTATCCCGAGTTTTTAATGGGTAACTCTATATCTTCTAAAGCCTTATCTGTTGTTTTAAAACGCTGCTCCATGCAAAAAATGATCAAAAGCATTTTAGAAGAAGACAGTGTTATAGAAGATGCATTGCCCACTAACTATTATATTATTTTTAAAAGAATTGCAGGAAAGTATGTAGAGCAAGAAAGAATAGACTCTGCCACTTTTAAATTTGGTTTTGAACAGATTGCTTTAAAAGAAAATTTTAAAGAATTTATATATTTGGGGCCAGGCCAATCTTTACCTGTTAAGTTTAGTAATTTGTCGGCTAATCAGTTTACCGAATTAGAGTCCATATCTATGGACCCTATGTTAAATTGGTTTTGGACTGATGTTCGCGAGCCTGTTTTTTCTACTCCAGCAAGTATTGTTATTTAGTTGTTATCGTCCACGCATTTGAAGTAAATAAACTTGTTTATTTCTTAAAATACGAATGTAATTTGTGCCTTTTTTTAAAGCACGAAAAGCCTGCTTTGCTGTTTTTATTTTTTTTAAATTTACATCTAAAATAATATCCAAATAAGCTAATCCAGATAAGTGGGCAGAGGAGTGTTTGGATATTTCTACCACTACGGGTTTATTAAGTTTTGCCAAGTAAGGAAGTTGCAGATATTTAGCAGATTTTTTGTTTGCATTAACAAGGTGAAAGCCTAACTTATAAGGGGCTTTGTAAAAGTACACCTTTGCTTTTTTAGAACTTACTTTTTTTGATAAAGGGCGTTTGTGTAAATTTTGAGAGTGAGGTCTTAGTTTTATTTTTAATTGCAAAACTTTATTTTTTCTATAAATAGTTAACAAAATTTGTGCATCACTTGCACTATTTTTTATAGCTTTAGATAAATCTCTTGAAGAGAGAATGGGTTTATTATTAAATTTAGTAACAATGTCATAGGTTCTTAAACCTCCTTTTTCGGCAGGGCTATTTCTTAAAACCTCTACAATTAAGGCTCCGTTTTTTTTATGAGCACCTACGGTTCTTGAAAGAGAGGGAGTTAAGTCTAGCATATAGATTCCTAAAAATCCGCGCTTTACAAATCCATACTCTTTCAGCTCTTTTAAAATAGACTTTACATTATCTATAGGAATGGCAAAGCCAATGCCTTGTGCTCGAGGGTCAATGGCCGAATTTACGCCTATTACTTCCCCCTGCATATTTACTAAAGGGCCGCCCGAGTTTCCTTTATTAATGCTGGCGTCGGTTTGTAAAAAAGGGAAGCGATTAAGTTCATCAATTTCTCGACCCTTAGCAGAAATAATTCCTTTAGTCATGGTGTGCGAGTAGCCATAGGGATTACCAAAGGCGGCCACCCACTGACCCACTTGTAAAGCTTGGCTACTTCCTAAAGAAGCAAAAGGCAATTGGTATTTGGTGTTAATTTTAATCAAGGCAATGTCACTACTTTTATCTTGCCCTATAATTTTAGCGATATATTCCTTATTATCTTTGGCCACTTTAACGGTAATAATATTTGCGTTGGCAATTACATGAGCATTGGTAATAATTAAACCCTTAGAACTAATAATAAAACCTGTTCCTAAAGAAGAGGGAGGTTCGCTTCTATGAGGAATATTATTATAAGGCAAATTAAAAGGTAAAATAGAAGGGTAAGTGTATAAGCTTCCTTGTTGCTTTCCAGCAATATTAACCACAGTGGGATTAATAATTTTATACAGTTTTATAAATTGATCGGCAGGTAATTTTTCTCCTGGAGAAATTTTTGACAAAATGTTTTTTGCATTTAACGAAAAGGAAAATAATAATAATATAAAGAGTAAAATTTTATACATAAATACCTTAGTGTTTAAATTTGTATAAACTGTGTTTGCAACTGGCTAATAACAGTATCTAAAAGTTTACTTTCTTCTTGAGTTAAATTATTTGTAGTTTTTTCTTTAATAGTTAGCAAAAGATCAATATTAAATTCTGCCATTTTTTTATTTACTTCCGTTTTTTCAGTTTCAGGATGAGGGCTTATTCCCATAGAAACCGTCGCAGAAGATGCTAAAGACATAATTAGTGTTGATAAATTTGCAGGTAAAGATTGGTTATCCATAAAGTATCCTTTTTATTTTTAATTAAGCACTGGTACATTCATTCTGCCAAATACATTCTACTACTAAATTTACAAAACTAAGGCTAAAAAAGAAAGAAAATATCAACTTCAAACAAAAACAACGCCTTGCATAATTTACAGCAATTCAGAAGCATGAAAGACTACAAGAATGTTTCCTTACACGCATAGCTTAAGCCCTTTTTTGCTAGAATTTTCGCAAGGCATAGGCTTGCGTTGGTACGGTATATCCTATATTGCCGCATTTATTTTTGCAGCTTTTATTATTAAGTGGAAAGTTAAAGATTTGGAATCTTCTTTAAAGGTAAAAGAAGTGTCTGATTTTGTTTACTTTGTGGCTTTTGGCATTTTAATTGGTGGGCGATTAGGTTATTGTATATTTTATGCCCCTCATTTATTTTTAGAATGGCATTCTTCGTTTCCTTTTTGGGGTATTTTAGAACTACACAAGGGAGGGATGGCTAGTCATGGTGGTATGTTGGGAGTCATTGCTGCTTGTTATTTATATGCCAGAAAAAAGCAGTTACCTTTTTTACACTTAGTGGATTTGGCAGCTTTAAGCGCTGGAATTGGCTTATTTTTCGGCCGCTTAGCCAACTTTATTAATGGAGAACTTTATGGAAGAGTTTGTGTAGAAGCCTGTGCTTTTGGAGTGCGCTTTCCTCAAGAATTATACCGTTGGTTACAAGAGATGCCTAGTAAGTTAAGGGCTTTGGCTCCTTTGGTAGAAACCATGTCTGCAAAAAACATTGGAGTACCAGGTGAAGTGATAAATGCGGAAATTTGGAATTCGTGGATTACTCAATTACTTAGTCACTCTTCTTCGGCACAATATCATGTCAATTTATGGATTCATAAAATTATTTTATTAGCAGAGCGTTCTAACCCCATGGTTGTGGACGGTTTAAAGGTTTTGAGCGTTCGCTATCCTTCGCAAATTTTTCAAGCCTTTTTAGAAGGCTTTTTAGTGTTTGTTGTTTGTTTTTTTATTTGGCAAAAACCTCGCCCCTTGGGCTTTATTACGGGCTGTTTTGGTTTGTGTTACTCCATAGCGCGGATTATCGGAGAGGCCTACCGTATGCCCGATTTGAGCATTGGCTTTCAGTGGTTGGGCTTAACTAGAGGACAGTGGCTAAGCATTGCTTTTATTATTCTTAGTATGTATTTTTTACTTTTTTCCATGCGCTCTAAAGAAAAAACTCTTTAGTATTTACAATTTTTTTGACTTTTACAGCCTAAACTTTTACAAGAAATTATGTATAAAAGGTCTTATATTTTTCTTTATAGTGCGTACCTTTTTTTATTGTTTCCGTTTACTATTTGTCATGCCACTAATTTAGTTCTGCCTCTTGCAAACTCTACCTTTTCGCACAGTTATAAGGGCACAAAAGTTTATCTGTATTCTCAAGGTAGTTATTTTAAAAGTATTGATACTAGTTATGCTAATAAAATTGGCATAATAGGTTTTGGAGGAAAAGGAAAGTATAAACGATTACAATTTCAACAAGAATTATTTTATAGTACCTACGAAAAAATTATTTACTTAAAAGCTCAAGAGTTATTTTTAAATTACAAGCCGTGGTTTATAGGGCAAAAAAAACATTTATGGAGTTGGGCGGATTTGTTGTGGAATAATAATTTATGGCAAGCAGAGTTTTATCAAAACCCTGTACAAGCTGTGTCTATGGGTTTGTTGGGTTTGCATTGGCAGAAAGAATATAAAAAGTGGTCGTATTATATTTTTTTTAGCCCTGTATTTTTACCTAGATATTCTTCCCACTTAAGCATTACATCAAATACTATTCAGTCATTTACTCCATGGAGACAATCTGCACCAGTAAGGTTTAACGATTTGCCTATTCTATATAAATTAAATGATTTTTCGGCTTCGCAGTTATTAACAAAACATAGTATTGCCCTGCAATTGAATTACAAACTACCATTGTCTTTTTTTGTTCGTTCTGCTTTTGCTTATAAGCCAAGTAACGCTATTTACTTAGGTTTAAAACCAGTGGCCAGTGCAAAAGCCTTAAATGTAAATATTAAACCTTACACTGTACAAGAATCTTTAGCCACAGTAGAGGGAGGGGTAAAAAACCCCAGTTGGAGTTTATTGCTATCAGCTACTCATAGGTCTTTTAAAAATAGTAAAGACACAGAAGCTGGATATTTTTTTGATAAATTGTCCAATGTTTTTTTATACAACCTTTATTACTCTATAAATAATAATAACAATTATAGTGTTTTTACCTCTTACCAAAAGGTACTAGGCTATACGGCTAAGTCTTATAGTCAATATATTCAATTAAAAGAAAATTTGTTTTCTTACCCGTACAATTACTTAGATGCAGTCACATTAGGCTTTAAAATAGTTAATCTATTTAATATCTTTGGTGTGGATTATAACCTACGGGCTACCTACGACTTTAAGCAACAGGCATCTATATTAGTTTCTCATTTATTATGGAGGCCCAAACCAGAAATAGAAATTTTATTTAATGTAACGAATTTTTATAAAAATAAATCTGTTGCTTATAATTCTAATTATTTTCTACATAGGTTTGCAAAAAACCACTTTATTCAAATGGGAGTAAAATATGTCTTTTAGTAAATGGGTATTTATTTTTATTATTAGCACCTCTTTAAGTTGTAGTAAAAAACTGTCTCCTGTTAACAGCTCTGTAGAGAAGATTAAGAATTTAAAATCCATACAAGATATTTGTTGGACCAATTTACCAAAAACTATGAAAAAATATTTTAGCTCCTCTAGTATGGATTTAAAAGAAGTAAATCGGTTTTGGCAATGTATAAACAACAGCCTTAAGCTATTTACTTCTTCTTTAAAAGGGGAGAAAAAGAAGCAGTATTCTTATGCAGATATAGAAGGTGTTTTGCATAAAGTTTTAAAAGACACACACTCTGCTAAAAAAATACTATCTATTATTACTTTACTAAAAGATTTATCTTTTTTTCGTGACACTAGGTTTCTTAATAAAATAGACATAAATTTTTTAACATCAACTATTAATACATTTAAAATAATATCTATTAATTTACACCCTCATAGAAAAATTTTGTTTTTTTCAAACGCTGGCTCTGTTTCTTATGATAAATATTTAAAGGCTACAAAGGCGTTAAAAAATGCATTTAACACTATTGAAAAAATATTTGTTTCTTATAAATCGTCTTATAATTTTGAATCCTTGGATAATTTTTTAAAGCTATTTTCTAAAAAACATAAAGAAATTTCAGAATTTGCCTTTTCTGTTAAATCTTTTATCTTTAAAGATAATAAAAAACAAATTGCTAATAAACAGTGGGGAGGGTTAATATCTCCCTTAGCCTCTTTGTATTCTGCTTACAGAGGCTTTCAGCTATTTTATTTAAATAATAACACTCCTAGCTTTAATAACCTTGATGCACAATTTAAGTATTATGGCTTTGTCGAAAATATGTTTGCAAAATCTTTAATACACAAGGCGGGTTTTCGTAATAGAAAAAAAGGATATGCAGTTAAAGATATTAAAAAATTAATATTGCAATACCAAAAAATTAAACCAAATAATCTTGCTATTACTTCTGACTTTTTAGACGCTTCTTGGTTAAGTATTAATAAATTGCTAAATAATAATTTATATAAAAAAGAGGGTGTAGAATTAAATTCTCAATTTTTTTCTATACAACATATGTTATCTTTAAAGGCATTCTTACTTAACTGGCTTTATGTTCAAAATTTAAATTTACAATTTTTAGGTATTAGCAAGCAATCTTTGTTTTCATCAGACACATTACTAATAAAACATAAAAAGCAAATAGTTAGCCAAGTAAATTTGGTTTCTATAAGACATTCTTTTTCTCAAAGAATAAATACATATATTGGAAAACAAAAAATGGATAACCATGGAAGATTGTTATTTACAAATTCTTTTAACTCTTTATTTACATGGAACAATTTAACGCATTTAAATCAAGAAAGTTTATTAATAAATTCTTTATTTTTTTTATATGCAGGCAAAGATAAAAAAATCAATTTAAAAGAACTAAACTTAGCTTTTAATGAACTTAAACCAATTTTTGTTTCTGCAAAAATACTAAATGCAAAAAATAAAAAAATTCCTAGTACAATTTATAGAGAAACCAATTTATTTATGCCTAGTAGTCAGCCTGATGCTATGATAGATAGGCAAGAGGCCACAGAGTATTTGCACTATATTTTTAGTGGTTTAAACATAAAAACCATGTGGGCTCGCGGAGTTAGTAAAAACTGCCCCTCTAAAAAACAAGGCTTAAATACTTTTTATAAAACTTCTTGTGTTTATAATCAATTTTTAGCTAATCAAAAATTTTATTTCTCTTTTTTACCAAAACAAATATATCAATCTGGTTTTTTAAATAATTCGAAAGAATGGTTTAATGCAGCCACTATTGCTGCAGGGCATGTGGATGGAAAGATTTTTAATAAGAAAAATTTATTTAAAACAGGAATGTTGTTACAATATGTTGCTACTATTTTTCAGAAGTTTGATAGTGATGCTAATTTACAAATATCGTATTTTGAAAGTTTAAACTTTTTCCCCTTAGTCAAAGAAGCTTTACAAAGCGTTCTGCCTGTAGAGGACACTTTAGAGCTACAACATTTATATACTTATGTATTAAAAGAGGGAGCGCTTCCTAACCCCAGTTCTGATGTTTTATCAGAGTTTCGCCTTCTATCGTGGTCGTTAAACCCCAACAAAGCCTATCAGGCGTCTTTTTTACAGATATTAAAAGTATTTAAAGCTCTTCGATCCATTACGGCTAACTAACAAATTCCCTCTTTTTTTGGCGTAAGTACCTAAAATTACTGACTTTGTAAAAAATACATATTCACACTTATCTCAGATTTATAGCAGAATATTTAGTATAATGTGGCTATAAACATAAGAAAGAACAAGGGCTTTTAATGAAGAGATGTACTTATATTTTGCTATATTTTATAGCAGCATTATTTTTTACAATTACTACCAGTGCTTCTTGGAAGGCTTCTGTAAATGCAGAATTTAATTATTATTTAAGCCCTATACAGTTTAGCCAGCTATCACAAAACATTACACAATTACAACCTAGGTTAGTTTACTCTTCACAACATAAAAAAAACGCTAGTTATTTTTATGCAGATATGGGAGGGATAATTTCTTCCGAGTTTGATGACAGTCATGTAGTAATTCCCGAATTATTTTTTTTATATAATTTTTCTTCTACAAAGGTTAAAAAAAGCCAGCTGGTATTTGGTAGAAAAAAAATAAATTGGTCTCTATTAGAGGCCGATTGGAATTTGGGCTTATTAGGTTCTTATGTAAAAGTAAACCCTTTACGACCTCAAAAACAAGGTTTGTTGGGCGTGTTTTATAAATATCAAACTTCTAAAATTCTTTTACGATTGTTTGTTAGTCCCGTGTTTATTCCTAATCAAACCGGTGCAGTGGATATAGCGGATGGTAAAATTCATATTTTTAATAGATGGCAACCTTTTTTGTATTATAACTCTATCTTAGGAAAAAGCATACATTACCGTCTTCAGGATATTAATTATTATAATTTTTTGCAGCAGTGGAGTGTGGGTGTTTGGGGACAAAAGCAAGTAAATAAGTGGTATTTTACAGGAGCTTATTTTTATAAACCTTATGCAAGCCCTTATATTTATGCAAATGTTACAGACACCTTGGGTTTAAAAAATAGTGTGCAGGTATTGGTAAAAGCAAAGCCGGTGATGCAACATTTGGCTTTTTTTGAAGTGCAATTAAAGCAAAAACAGTTTTCTGAATATTTATCAGTAGTACTTGATAAACCACAAAAGCTTTCCTTTGTAGACAATGATAAATACTCTGCTTTAGCAGATAAAAATATTTTAGCATTAGGCCTTAAATACAGCAATATATCTACAGATATTAATTTTGGAGGTATTTATACACGCTTTAATATTCTTCAACAATCTTTACTCTCTGCAGGGAAAGATTTAAGAGGGATCAAAAATATTTATGGATACCCTTATCAATCTGCTGTTTTTCTTCAGATGAAACAAAAAAATATTTTATTTTCTTTAGATACTTTTTTTGTAAAATACACACAAATTTTTACCTCTAAGGTAGAAATTTTTTCATTAAAATATTCTAAAATCATTGGAAGCCATACACTAGCCTTTGGATTAGATATTTTAGGGCATCCGTTTTCTGAACAATTAGAAGGGGTATTTGCCAGCAATGTTTCTAATGATTTTGCTTACTTAGGGTGGAGTTATGTATTGTAATATGTATATAATATATACGAAAATAATGAATTATATAGAGGTTTTATGGCTAAAACAGGCCGATACAATAGTAGGATTATAGCTTTATGAAATTAATACTTGTACTCTTTTTTATGATTAGTTTTAGCTCTTGTAACTTAAAAGTTCAAGAATTAGCAAAAACTTATGTTAAATCCTCTGTTGATTCTAATAAATGTTTAAAAAACTTTTCAAAAAACATGAAAGCCTACTTTGCAGCAAAAATTTCTGCCAAAGACTTTGAAGGGTTTTGGGTATGCTTTTCTAATTCCATAGCTATTTTTTCTGCTTCTGTTGAGGGAAAAGAAACCGGACAATTTACTATGAAAGAAATATTTACTTATATTTCTGAATTGTTAGATGAAAAGCCAGAAGTTACTGAAGATTTAACAAAACAAATGCTTCTTTTAAAGCAGTGGCTAGTGGGCGGTAATGAAATTGTTACCAAAGAAGAACTAAAGCAAATTTCTAATATTTTAAATGAAATGACACCGCATTTATTAAAACTTTTAAAAAATATGGAATTTTATAACTTAGCTATAGAACCAGATTCCATCGAAAGCCTTTTATCTAAATACTCTTGGTCGCAAGTGCAGGTTAAGCTAAAACACTCGGGGGCTGTGTTTACTGATGTATTATCTTACTTTAGTACAATGCGTTCAAAAACTAATTACTCTTATGATAATTTGAAAAAAGTATTAGCACAAATAGATTTGTTTTTTGGTGCCGGAAAAAAATCTACTTTTTCTAAATTTATAAACAAACAAGAAAAATTGTTTAACGCCATAAAAACATTACTATCCCCTGAAAATAATGTTAACCAAATTTCTTCTCAAGAATTACAACAATTTTTATCTTTATTTTCTAAGGTATATCCTTTATTTGTGCAATATCAATTAACAATGCAGGGGCAGAGTTTATTTCAAGCCGAAAAATTAGAATATTTTATTTTATGGATGGATAGAACTTTTACAGTAATTAGTAACTTGATAGAAAAACAACCTAGCAATACTATCGCTTACTCTAGGCTAGTCCCTGTTTTCGAAGTGCTTCACAGTCGTTCTGTTTTGCCTTTTAAAGCCAACGAAAAATTATTATCTATATTTATTGGTAAGTTTTTTACTGAATTAAAAGACAGGCCTAATCTTTCTGGCTTAAATTCTAAATCCTTACAAAAGATTAAAGAAACAGTAAATAGATGGACAAGAGCACAAATTTTGTTATCAAAAAACCACAATTCAAAAATATTGAAAAAACCATGGTTAAAAAAATCGGAAAAAGATTTTAAATACTACGACAAATTATTATCCATTTCAAAAAATAGTATTTATACTTTTGAAAATTTAGGAATAGCTCATTTAACCTCAAAGTTAACACTAGAAAAACGAAGTCCTTATAATTTATTTACTCATAATAATATATTAAGCTTAGTAGAGGGAATTTTTTACGCTTATAATGTAAAATATGCTAAGGCTGTGGAGGCTAATCAACCTAATAAGATTATTTTTAATCAAGAATTGAGTGTTAAAGAAATTAACGCTTTAGCAGAAGATTTTTTAGTATTATTAAATACTTTTGGCCCTACTATTCCTATCAAAAAAGAAGAATTTGCTAGCTTAACTCATATTCTTTCTCAGTTTTTTTCTTATAGTGCTAGAGGGTCAGTGGTAGAAGATCAAAAAATTTCTTGCAATTTTTATTGCGGAACAGATGATATGGGAGAAAGCATTGATTTTGTTAATAATCGTCATTTGGTATCTGAATCTTTATCTTTTACAGAGGTTTACGAATTTTTTAGTAGTCTTTTATCGGCTTTAGTACAATCTAACTTAGAGCTAAAATCTATAACAAAACAATGCAGTCAAAACTGTGCAAGTTTTTTCTTTGACAAAATAAAAAAGGCTTCGGGATTTCCGATTTTGGATAAGTATTTTTCTACAGCTACATCCGCAGCCAAAGAAGAGTTCTTTTCTTTATTGTATAATAATATTTTTAAAAAAAGCCAAGAAGTAACTCGCACTAATTTATTTTTATCTTATTCTGTATTCAATTTTATTGAATCGGTAATGTTAAAATACGATACAGATAGTTCGGGAGTTTTAGATAAAAAAGAATTAGTACCAGCAGAGAAGGTTTTTGAAGGCTTAGTGATTAAATTATTAGAGGCACAAGATATGGACACTGATCAAGCGTCTGTTCGGCAAGCTTTTCATTATGCTTTAACTGTGCCTTTTGATGCTAATTTTTGGAGAAAGTTTAACTTCTTATTTAATCCGCCTTCTTTGCAGGGAGACCCTTTATCTTTAGCTCGAATATTGGCGACTATTGTTTCTGAAAAGTAATATTATTTCTGCAAAGTAATAAAAGAGTCATAGACAAAGCAATTAGTTCTTTACTATTGCAACAAATTTTTGTGAGTTAAATGATGCACGGCTTGCTTAGAGTGCAATTGTTTATAAATTTGATTACCAGCTAGGTAGATTAAAATTGTACTTAGTTGAGTGTATAAAAGCAATTTTGTTTCAGGGATGGTATATTGATTTAACTTTAGCGTTTTTTCTATCATTAAGTTCATTTGTTCTGGGTTATTATGCTGAGGCCAAAGCTTAGGTTGCAACTGTTCGTTAAGGCTGGGGTGAGTAAAAAAATGATCGGTTAGTTGTTTTAAGGCTTCAAAAGAAAAGTCGTTTTGAAAATACTTGGCAAAGGCATTTTGTTCTAAAGACGAAGTTTTTAATTGTTTTAGTAAATCTTGTATAATCGATAAATCGCCAATTTTTTTTAAAATAACCTCAGAGTGTAAAGCATTTAACGAATTTAATAACGGGTACAAAAACACTTCGATACCAGAGAAGGCCTGACTAGATCGCGTCAGTACTTCGGGGCAATTAAAAACATTGGCAATAATGTTATTTTTTTGTGCTTGTTTTGCAATATCTTCGAGTGCTAATTTAGCCCAACCTTGTATATAGGGTGCGTAAGCGGCCCACTGATACTTGTCTTTAACTAAAATGCAGTTACCACGATAACCAAAGGCGGCATAAGAGACATTAATATTTTTTTTAGTCCATAAGTCTCTTAAGCTTTTTGTTTCTGTAATTAAGTCTTCAAAGCTGTCTGCGGTTACTGATTGAAAGCTTTCTAAAGAGGCTGTGCCTAAATTTGTGGCACAAAATTGTTTTGAAGAATAAAAGCGTTTGCCGTGACCTTTTAAAACTTTATTTAAAACAGCCATTAAAAGTTTAGCTCTAGGGATACCGCCAGCCATAGTGTGTATAAAATGAATGTCTTTTATATCTTCTGTTATATAAGGGCTAACGGCATTTAAAAATTTTTGAATTTGTTTTTTAAATTTTATTCTAGCCTCTTTTTTAGCTGTGGATAAGGCAATGTCTTTTATGGAAAAGTCTTCCCAAGTTTTTAAGCCGTATTGGTTAATACAGTCCACAAGGCTTTTTCCTTCATAAGGTTCTAAGTCAAAGCCTGCCTCTAAAGGAATATTAATTAATAAACTAGAATCCGATAAATTTAGTTCTTCGCATTTTTTGGCTAATTCCTCTTCGTTAAGAGGTCTTAATTGTTGTTCCAAAGTGCGTCGCCCCATGGTGCTATAAATAATTTTGGCATTATGTTTTTTAGCTTGAGCGATTAAGCCTTGAATATAACCTTTGGGAAATACTTCTCCAAAAATAATAAAAATAGAAGAGGGGGAAGATGGCATAGTGGCAATAAATTATAATTATTTTACAGTATTTGGCTCTTAACTATTTAACATAATGAATTCTTTTAAAAAAGCTAGATTATTTTATATAATTAACCCATTTTATACTTTTTTCTGTATGCTTTTTGTGTTTTTTTCAAAAACTAGTCCTTTTTCTTTTAAATAACGAAAAGATTTCAATATATTAGGCTTTTATGTTATTTTTGTAGTTATTGTAATAGCAAGATAATGGGTATTTATTTTACCTAAAAAAGGATATTTTTTGATAGTAAAAAATAGTATTTTTCAAAGTTTTTGTCTTATAGTTGTTGGATTATTAACAATTTCTGTTACAGCGCAAGCTGCTCAAAAAAAGTTAGCGAAAGTAAAACTATCAGGGTTTGTTCAAAAAAAGGCTAAAAAAGCTCAATCTGTATTTGCACAGCAGCAACCACATTTTTTTCAATCCTCTCATTTTAGTTCGCAATGGGGTTTATCCACATGGCGTTGGAAAGAGGGATTAAATGATTCTTTAGGAGTGTTGTTAAGTGTAAAAGTAAATTGGGAAAAAGAATTAATAAGCAATTTGCTTTTTAAAACCAGTATCGATTTTAAAGCCTCTAAAAGCCGTTTACAGCAACATATTTTTGGTAGCAAAGAGTCAGGAGTGTATGCAATAAGACAGGCAAAGCTAGTAGCTCTTCCTTTTTCTAGTTTGTCTGTGGATGTGGGTATTTTATCAGAAGGTTTTTGGAATAAAGATTTACTAATTAGTTCTTCTAGTTCTTTTATTGGCTCTAGGCAATCATGGAATACTGATACAAAAAATTTATCTTTTGCCTTTCACTTAGAGCAAAGTATTCCGCCTTCCACTAGTAATGACAATTATCGTTTAGCAAATGAAAAGCTGCCATATTTTTTAATGGCTCAAGGGGAAGTAAATTACCAAAAAACACAGTGGAGTTTAAAGTCACAATTATTTTACGCCAACTATTTACAATTACCTAATGTTGTAGCTTTTCAAAGTAGTTTATTAGGTAACACAGTAGTGGGAGATCAACCCAGCAATAGCAATTTTCTTTGGGGTTTTGGAATATTAGGTGCAGGCTTAAACTATTATTACCCGCTTTGGAACACTGGACTAGAGTCTTATATTCTTTTGAATCATAAAGCCGATAGCAGTGTGGCTAAGGCTAGATTTTTAAAATTATATTTTGATAATATTTCTTTATTTTCTCAAGACTTAACGCTAGTTTTAGAAGAATTCTTTGTTGAGCCTGACGCCACTGTGTCTTATTATAACAGTGGCACTTATGGGCATACAAATAGAGAAGGATTTTCTGTGGCAGTATTGTGGAACATCAATCAATTTAGTAAATTAGGGCTACGCTATTTGCAGTCGAATGTTATTAATCTAGAAAATATTCAAGATACCTTGCAATCCGTATCTGTAAGTTTGGAGTCTAAGTTATGATATTTTTTTCTAGAGTAATGCTTTTTATTTTTTTAATGTCTTCTGCTTCGTGTTGGGGGCCTTCTAAACGCAAAGAAACTTTGCTAAATGGTTTTAAAGGAAAAAAGTATGCAAAGGCTACTTTTCGCGTTGCCGAAGTTCAAAACAGTGCTGCAGTTCCTGTGTTAACAAAAGGGGTATGGAAAGTTCCTCGTAGTTTGCGTTATCAGTTTAAAATTAAAGTGGTTTCTCAAAAAGATGCTAGAGCAGTTATTGGGCATGAATTTTATATCAAAACGGAATCTGGAAAAGTAATTAAAGAAATCACTAAGGCTAGTGGTTGGTTAGAATGGCACGAAGATGTTGCCTTTAATTTTTTCTCTAATCATCCGTCTTATTTGGTTTTAAAAAGAGAGATTGTTGGTAGAGATTTGCACCAAGGTTCTTATATTGTAGATTTAGCGGTAAATCCATGGGCTGTTTTTCGTTCAAAGCACCCTAATTTTATTTATTTAGACAAAAAAAACAGAATACCGGTTAGTTTATTGTCTTCTGGATTTAAACAAATTCAGCAATCTAAAATAGGTTTGAAAAAAAATATTACATCACATTACCCTTTAGACATAGCCAATGCTAAACTATTTATTTCACAACTACAAAGCTATAATAATGCTCAAAGCTTAGAAATAAAATTAGAAATGAATCTTTTAGCAAAATTAAAAGACACTTATGGTGAAAGTATTTTATATAAGTTAAAAAGTGGGCAAGTTAGGGCCTTTGCATCCTTAATGGCCACCAACCTTGGCAAAGAAAATAAAGAATATGCTGTTTTGTTACACTCTGAAAAACCTTTGTTTGTACAATTTACCTCTCAAGATAAGGCGGTTATTTCTTACAAAGGTACTTTATATAATCAATTTCATAAAGGAAATTTAGCCATAGCGATTAGGTTAATTCCCGAGGGGGTTAGTTTAGCACCTTTTGATGCTTTATATTCTTTGGGGTCTTATAGAAAAATATATGGATTGCATTCTTTAATTTTAGAAAAAAATTCTAGTACAAAACAATTATCTAGTAATGGAAAACTGTTTTCTTATTCTAAATTTTTAGAAAAATCTAGTAATATAAAAGATTTAAAAAAGAAAAGATATTTACAAGGAATTAGGCCGTTTAGAATAGAACGAGCGCGGGTATTTCATCAAGGGGTTCTACCTGGAGAAACAGCCATCGTTAGAACGGTAGGTTTTAGAACAAAAATTTGTATAAAACATTCTTGGACGGGAGCTCCTGTTATTAATGAACATTTTATTGTTAACTTTGAATCTAAAAAATTAAAGAAAGGTTCTTATTATACCGACGATCAAGGTTGCCTATCTTTAGTGGCTACGGTTTCGCATAAAATTTACAAGCCACAAAAATATTTTATAAAGAATTTTCATTTATATCATGATCCCAATCATGAGTTTATTAATAAAAACAATGAACTAAAATCAAAAAAATATAAAAAATTTCATCAACAAGTGTCTGTATATATAAATCCATGGGATGAACGAATAGGAAACTTTGGTTCAGATGTTCGTAATACTAGTAGAGAGTATATTAATGGTATTGCTAACCAAAAAAGAATTCCTTCTAAATTTTTTATACAAAATTTTTCTTATAATACTTTAGGTTTTAAATATACTGTAGATGATTATTTAAATTTAGAAATCCGCAAAAGATTACAACTAGTATTACAGCCTTATGTTTTACGATACCATTCTGTATCTTTTGGTAGAGAAGAGTTTCATAGAACTTTGCGTGATGGGGTTTATTTAATGAAAGTGGCTTTTCAAAAAACCTACTTAAAACCTGCGGCGCCAGGGGTAACTATCTCTCCTTTACGAGATAAAAAAGAGCAAGAAAGGCGAGTGCAAAGTGTAATAGAAAAAGTGCCTTTAGAAAAAAGACAAGCTTTGCAAAGTGTTATTTCTGATTTAGAACGGCCCAATAAAGTATTTTTAAATATGTCTGTTTCGGGAATTAGTGCAGAAGAATTAGCCTCTATGGATGTAGGAGATTTTTTATTATCTTCAAACAAGCCACAACCTTTGCAATCTGTATCTAGTGCAGTACGAGCAGAAGAATATATTACCGTTTATCAAAAGTTAATTAAAGTACAAAATGGCTTAATTATTGAACATGTTGCTTTAAACATGAATAACCCTATTTTAATGAAAATTAGGGGGCAATTATTAATTCAGTTAGAAACAGTGGATGAAAAGCTACTTCAACTAGCTCGTTTGGGTGATTTAAAAATTTCTAAACAAGCTCAAGATTTTTTAAACAAAACACTTGGAAGAAAAGAAACTTGGACGGATCTTAAAATGATACGACACTTATCTAATTCTGCAAATAGTGAAGAAAAGATTAAAAAGCTAAAGCGGTTTGTTAGCAAGAAACAAGACAAATTAACACAACTTATTAAATTGTTAAAAAAACGATCAGAATCTTTTAAGCATAAATCTAAAGACCATATAGATTTTAAAACTGTGTCTGCTGAGTTAAAAACTTTATTAGACGAATTTTCTTTTATGCAGGGAGATTTTAACGAAATTGAAAAAAATAGTTTTGTAAATATAAAAGGCAAAAGTGTTTTAGATCCTAATATGTTTGTTGCTAAAGACTCTGGATTAGCTAAACGAACTTTTATTGCTCCAGTAACTTTAGTTGCTTATGATAACAGTTCTTATATGCGGCCTACTGATTCTTTGCTTTTAAACTCCTGTGGAAAAGGAGATTGTTTAATTAGCAATACACAAGCCAATAGTTCTTTATCTACTTCTAAATTAATTAATCAGGCCGAGTTAATTAGCAAGACAGGGCAGCGGTCTAAATTAACTCACGAATATTTTGAACATGAAAATCGTTTAGAGGGTATTAATGTCGATGACTTAATTGCTCGTCAAAAAAGTTTATATAAAAAAAATCAAGCTATAAAAAGAAAAGAATCTAGTCTTGCTTTTTATACTCAGCTTTATGGGTTAGATTATGTGTCTAAATATTCTATGTTAAAAAAATCTGACCCTTGTTTTAAAAGCACTAATTTTAGTGACAAATGTAATGTTAAATTACAGGCTGATAATTTATCTAAGCGTTCTGTAGATATGGGGCTTAAACAAATGACATTAAGCACTTTTCAAGAGCAGTTAAACAAACCTTTTTCTAGTTGGAAAAAATTTCGATATAAAATTACCCACTTTTTAGACGATTTATCTCCAGTTACAGAAAAAGATATTCAAGACCTTTTAGACACAGGTAAAATAAAGAAAAGTTCTGTAAAAGCGCGTCTATGTAATTATATAGCCAACCGATTAAGTCATTCTCAATTAGTGGAATTTAATTTAAGTAAGTATATTAATTCAATTACAAAAGAAGAGAGAAATAAAAAAAGAGAGCTTTTAAACTCTTTTTCTAAAGAGCGTTTGCGGGGAAGTTCTTTTTTATGCACTTCTGCCGAACTTGCTAACAACGATCTTAAAACATCTAGTTTTTATAAAGTATATAAAGTAGATTCGGGTAGTTCTTTTTACAAAGAGGGTCAGTCCTTTAATGTTAATGTTGGTACTAATTTTAGTTTAAGACAATCCTTTATGACTCGTATGGATTTTAACCCTTTAGCGGATCCTGCAAAATTATTAGGAATAACGGGTTTATCGGGGTCACCTTATAGAATGGGGTTTAGTAAAGGTACGGAAAACTCCTTTTCTTTAACCTCTCAAGTTTTGCTATCTATTCAAGAGTCTGTTGTTTCTATGAATATACAAGCGTACAAAAAATGCACAGTAGTACACCTAACTAATATTTCTAGAGGGGTAGTTTTATGTGGGGCACTGCAAACTGCTAAAAAGCGTTTGTCCGAGCAGTATTACTATATTTCTCAGCATTTTACTCCAGGAGATCAATTAGACATGGGAGCCTTATATAATCACCCTTGGTTAATTAGAGTTCGAGGGGCTAGAGATATATTAGTGTTTTTAAATGCTTTAAGAAAAGATACAGGAGCAGATTGGAGATCTATAATTGATTTTAAATCCAGTAAGCCTGGTAGCAGTGTAGCTAATCCGTTTACCAGTGTAGTCAATGACCCTTTATCTGTATTAAAATCTATTAAATCTAGCTATAGTTCTTTTTTACCAGGGTTTCCTGGCCATTATCAAATTTTAGACTAATAAATTATCTATTTTTTCTATTAAATTTTTAGAGGGATTTTGTTTTTTAATTTTAAGCAATTGCAAAGAAATTTGCTCTTGGCTTTTTTTATTTAATTTAGAATAAATATTAAATTGGTTTATAAGTACAGAGGCGGCTTGTGGGTTCACTTTATCTATATCTATAATTTTTTGTAAAGTGTATTCATAACCACTTCCATCTGCTTTATGAAAATGTTCTATATGGCCGGTAAAGCTACTCATTAGTGCACCTAAATGATTAGGGTTGGTGTTTTTAAAATAAGAATTTTTAAAAATACCTTCACACTCTTTTTTTAAATCAGAGCTGGGATAACTCATTTTTAATTGAATCCAATCATTAAATACAATAGTATCGTTTTTCCAGCGGTCATAAAATTTTTCTAGTGCTTGTGGCTGGTAAGAATTTGTTTTTAAATTAAGTGCGTTTAAGCCACTTAAGCACAATGTCATATTATTAAAATGGTCTGTAACTTGCTGATTAGCTAATAATGTATATTCGGGCTTATCCAAATGGTTAAGATAGTACAAACACAAGTTTAATAAAGCACGATTTGGCTTTTCTTGAAAATTAGAAATTAAATTTTTATACAACTGTAAAAGTGTTTGTTCAGAATGTGCGGCAATTTTACCAATAAGATTTTTTATTTCTTTTTGAAGTAACAAAGGGTTTAAATCTTGTATAAATTGGGTTAAATAAGAAAAATTAGGTAAGGTTAAAAGTTCAGTAAAAAATAAAGGTTTATTAGTAGCTTGCTTTAAGTTTTTTTCAAAAGTTTGTAATAAAATTTGTGTATCTACTTGAATAGAACTAAACTTTGTTTTTTCTTGTTTATCGTAATGGTTTAAAATATTTTGTGTAAATAAAATTTGCGAGGAGTTCCATTTATTAAATAAATCAACATCTTTCTCCATAATATGCATTAATTCTTCTGGAGTTTGATTGTGCTCCACTTTTACGGGAGCAGAAAAGTTTTGCAAAAAAGAAATAGTGGGTTTTTTTGCTAAATCGGTAAATACAAAGGTTTCTTTTTCTTTTTTTAGCTCAATAAGTTTAGGAGGTTTGTCATTTTTTTCTTCTGGAATTAAAAACTGAATTAGTATGGGTATGTGCAAAGGTCCATTTTTTTCTATACTAGGGTAGCTTTGTTGGATATTAACTTCTAAAGTGTGTTTATCCTGTAAATAATTAGTAGATAATTTTAATGTGGGAGTTCCCGGAACCTCGTACCATTTTTTAAACTGTTTAAGAGAAATATTAGAAGCTTGTTCCATAGCAAATAAAAAATCTTCAATGGCAGCCGCTGTGCCGTCAAACAGCGCAAAGTACTTAGCAATACCGGCTTTAAATTTTTGTTCACCCAAAATGAGATGAATCATACGAATAAGTTCTGCCCCTTTTTCGTAAACCGTAGCGGTATAAAAGTTATCAATGCTTAAATAAGAAAAGGGGCGAACGGGGTGGCTATTAGGCCCTGCATCTTCTGCAAACTGACGCATTCTTAGACGGTTAACATTTTGAATTCTTTCCACACTACGATCATTAAGGTCTGAAGAAAATTCTTGATCGCGATATACAGTTAAGCCTTCTTTTAAACTAAGTTGAAACCAATCCCTGCAAGTGACTCTATTACCAGACCAATTATGAAAATATTCATGTCCAATAATACTTTCAATAACATCTAACATTTTGTCTGTGGCCATTTCGGGATTAGAAAGTATAACTCTCGAGTTAAAAATATTTAAACCCTTATTTTCCATAGCGCCCATATTAAAATCATCCACAGCAACAATCATAAAACGGTTTAAGTCATACTCTAAATTATAAGTGTCTTCGTCCCATTTCATAGCTTTTTTTAAGCATTCCATTGCGTAATGGCACAGGTGCGATTTATTTTTTTCCGAATAAATTTCTAAGGTAATTTTTTTATTACTTTTTGTAGTAAATTGATCGTGAATATGATCTAAATTACCAGCAACTAAAGCAAATAAATAAGAGGGTTTTTTAAAAGGGTCTTGCCAAGAAACCAAGTGGCGATCTGCGGTTACTTTTTTTTCTTCTATTTTATTACCGTTAGATAATAAAACGGGATATTTGGTTTTATCGGCGGTAATATGCACAGTAAAAATGGCCATATTATCAGGACGATCTAAAAAATAAGTAATATGCCTAAAGCCTTCGGCTTCGCATTGTGTACATAATAAGTCACCACTTTTATACAGGCCCGTTAATTTGGTATTTTTGTGAGGGTAAATTTTTGTTTGAATTTCTAGATTAAAAGTATCTAAGCTTTCTAAATTTTTTAAAATTAATTCATTATCTGTAATGCTGTAGTCTTTAAAAATTTTTCCATCAATTAAAACAGAAAGTAATTTTAATTCTTCACCTTGTAGATGTAGGCTAGAATAATCAAAAGTGGTGTTGGTATTTTTCTTCACTAAAGATTTTTGAACAACGATAGTGTGCGTATCAAAAATATCAAAAAACAGTTCGACTTTAGAAATCCAAAAATTAGGTTCCAAATAGTCTTTTAAATGTATTTTTTTATTCATAAAAATTTATAATTATGAGTATGTTTTAAACTCTCCGTTTTTTAAAGAGTTAAAATATTTAACACTAGCTGTTTTTATTTTAGGTAAAAGTAAAAGTACAGCGATAAGGTTTGGCACTACCATAAGCCCTAACATAATATCAGAGAAATTTAAAATAGGCATAAGCTTCCAAATAGCTCCTAAAAACACAGCGGCGATATAAAAAAGTCTATAAACAAAAATGCCCTTTCCTTTAAATAAAAAATCTAGTGATCGTTCGCCGTAATAAGACCAACTTAATAAAGTAGAGTAGGCAAATAAACTCACTGCAACAGGCATAAAGTATAATCCAAAGCCTTGAATGGTAGAATCAAAAGCTTTAGCTGTTAAAGCCACTCCAGACAGGTCTGTGTTTACCCACACGCCAGAAATTAAAATTACTAAGGCCGTCATAGTACAAATTACAACCGTATCAATAAATGGACCGATCGAGGCCACAAGTCCCTCTCTAATAGGTTCGTTGGTACTGGCTGCACTATGAGCAATGGCAGCAGAACCCAGCCCTGCTTCGTTAGAAAAACAGGCTCGCCGAATTCCTTGTACAATCACGGTGCGTAAGGCAATACCGGTTATACCACCGGCCATTGCTGTACCATTAAATGCATCATGAAAAATGGTGGCAATTAAAGAAGGCAAGGCATCGAAATGAGTAATGATTACAAATAAAGAGGCTATAATATAAATACCTCCCATAAACGGTAATAATTTAGAAGAAATACTACCAATGCGTTTAATCCCTCCCAAAATAACTACACCTACTAGTAGGCTTAAAATAATTCCTGTCCATAAAGGAGGAGTTTGAAAATTAGTAGCTAACAATTGGGCTACAGAATTACTTTGAAACATATTTCCTGCACCGAAGGTGGCAAAGATACAAGCCACTGCAAAAAATTGCGCAAGAAATTTAAACTTAGAGCCTAAACCTAAAGTAATGTAATACATGGGGCCTCCATGCACTTCGCCATTGCTATCTATTTTTCTATACATTAAGGCAAGGCTGGCTTCGGCAAACTTAGTAGCCATTCCTAAAAGACCAATAAGTATCATCCAAAACACTGCACCTGGTCCGCCTAATTTAATGGCCACAGCCACGCCGGCAATATTTCCTAAACCCACTGTGGCAGATAAAGCTGTGCATAAAGCTTGAAAGTGAGTAATTTCTCCGGGGTCATTAGGGTTATCAAATTTCCCTCTTAAAATGTGCCAAATATGTTTTAGATATTTAAATTGCACGCCTTGTAAATAAATAGTTAAGAGTATCCCTGTACCGGCTAGTAGTATTATTAAAGGATAATTCCATACTAAACCCGCTATTTTTTCTAGCATTGCATTAATGGCTTCCATATTAAATCCTGGTTGTTATTACTAAAAAAGCCTTTATAAAAAAGGCTTTTTTAGAAGTTAAAATATAAAAATAAATAATTATAAACTAAAGCTTACTGATACAGCAACATTGCTTAGTTCTGGTTTAATATTTTTAATATTAAATTGAAAGTTAGGGTAAATATAAATATCACGAGAATAAGCAATACCTAAACCAACAGATTGTGTTCTTGTGGGAGAGCTTTGCCATTTAGCAGTTTCTGAATAATCACCAGCCTCTTCAATCCATGTAGTGCAATCTGCTCTTGGAGGTTCAGGAGTTCCTGATTCTCTAGAGTCTGCACATCCTCCAGGTCTGCTATATCTTGTTTCGAAATCAAACCAACTAAATACTGTTCTAAAACTATATTTAGGAGTGATGGCATATTCAAAAAATGGAGTAACATACGCACTCATTTTTGTTTGTTGTGATAAGGCTTTAGCGTGAGTAACATTTTCTCCCTTAGAGTCTTGGCATTGGTTATTTTCGCATTTTTTAAGAAAGCTATAGCCAAAACCTGTGTAAACACCAACGCTGATCTTCTTTTTAGGATTAAAAATAACACTATGAGATAAGCCCACACTAGCTATAGACCCATAAGATTTTGCTCGAACATTTGTAGGAACACTAAGGCTAAGGCTAAAGGATTGTTGTCTTCCAAAAACCTTTCCATAATAAGACCAAGATAAGCTAGGAGAGCTTAATATAATATTTTTTAGTTTATAGTCTTTTAGTGCTTCTCCTGCATCATCAATACTTCCTTGAAACACACGCAATGGTTCGTAGTAAGTTAATCCTAAACCTAAAGAAATAGAAGAATTGGGGTTTATACGGTAACGAACACCTACAGAACTAGAAAGGGCAGTAATGCTTGGGTCTCCTGTGGGGTCGTAAAGATTAATGCGTTGTGCTCCAAAAGGCTTAGTTAAACTTCCGCCGTAGTAACCAAGGCCACCAGAAAAACTCCATTTCTTTTTTGCTCCACTGGCTTGTCTCATACGGGCATTAGTAATTTCATTATCTACATTTTTTTTCTTCTTTTTCGATTTCTTGCTGTGTTTTGCTTTGGCCATCACTGTTGGAGTGTATTGCACAACACTAAAAGCGAAAATAAAACCAAATACTATTTTTAACATAAGTTGCTCCTTTAATGACTTATTCTTAACAATTTCAAAAATATTCTATCTTAAAATACTAGACGAAAGCAAAGCATAAATTAAATAAATAACACAGCAAGTTAAATTTTATTCGCTTTTGTATTTCGGCCTAGTTTGTATTTTTTTTTAAAAAGCTAATAAGGTCTTTGTGTGTAATAGTATTCTCTTTTTTAGTAGAGGTGTTTTTAATTATGTAGGTTTGCGATTGTATTTCTTCAGGGCCTATTAGTATATTGTACACGCTATTTATTTTTACGGCTTTTTTTATTTTTTTGCTGATGTTTCCTTGAAAAATAAGTTCCACAGAAATAGTATTTTTTCTTAATTCTTGTGCTAGTTCTAGGCAAAAAAACTCCTCCTGTTGACTAACAGGTAGTAGCGCTAAAGTTACTCTGTTTTTTAAAACTTGCATTAAAGCCTGTTGTTCTTGAACCATTAGGCTTAAGCGTTCTATTCCCGCAGCCCAGCCAATTCCCGAATAATTAGGGCCACCCATTAAAGCCATTAGTTGGTCGTATCGCCCTCCAGCTAATAGGGTAGATTGCGCTCCTAATAAGTGGCTTTTAAATTCAAAAATACTATGACTATAATAATCTAAACCTCTTACGAGTTGTGGATTTTCTTTAAAGGCAATACCAAAAGCATTTAATAAATCTTTAACTTGTTGAAAGTATTGAAGAGACTCTTTACATAAAAAATCCGTCAAACAAGGGGCATTACTAATAATTTGTTGATCGTCTTGCGATTTGGAGTCTAAAATTCTTAAGGGATTAGTTTCTAAACGCTTTACACTGTCGGGGCTCAGTTGGTTTTGGTGTTTTTTTAAATACTTTGTTAATTCTTTAATATAACTTTCTCTATCTTTAGTATTACCTAAAGAATTTACTTCTAAAACCCACTGGTCTTTATTATTTCCTAATAAATTGGATAAAAATAATTGTGCTTGTGCAATAATTTCTACATCGGCTTGAGGAGATTTTTCTACAGTAATGTGTTCCACTCCTAGTTGATGAAATTGTCGCTGTCTTCCTTTTTGAGGGCGTTCATAGCGAAACATAGGGCCGTGGTAAAAATATTTTATTGGTAAATCTTGTAATAAACCTTCTGATAAAATGGCACGAACAATTCCCGCAGTACCTTCGGGGCGCAAAGTTAATTCTTTATTTTTGCGATCTAAAAATGTGTACATTTCTTTATTTACGATATCTGAAAAATCGCCTAAAGTTCTTTTAAAAACTTGGCTAAACTCCATAATAGGAGTGCTTACTTCTTTAAAATTATAAAGTTTAGCCGTGTGCAAAGCGGTTTCTATAATATAGCGATGAACACTTTGTTCTAAGGGAAATAAATCCTTTGTTCCTCTAACTGCTTGTATTTTTTCCATTAAGTAAGCCTTTGTTTAATTCTATTTTTGTTATTGCGTTAAACCTTGAGCGTAGTGATGAATAATTTGTAGGGCCAGTTTGCTAGTTCGATTATCTTGATCCAGTGGAGGGGATACTTCATAAATCCCCATAACTTTAACATGACTATTTTGCATTAATAAATGTAAAAATACAAAAAATTCGTGAGGAAGAATTCCTAAAGGCCAAGATTGGCTACATCCCATGGCGTAGCTAGAAGAAAAGGCATCGATATCAATACTTAAATACACGGGTTGTTTTTTATCAGCATCCAGTGGCAATTTGTTTATTACATATTTTGCCCAAGAGGGGGAGTGTAGTAATAATTCGTCGTTACTAATAATATTTCCTTTGTGGGCTAAACACCATTGCCAATGCTCTTGAGTATTGCAGGGTTTTTGAATTCCTATTTCCCAAAAAGAAAACTCACTGTGATGTTTGGAAAGTAATCGGTAAAATGGTGTTCCACTATTAAAGCCTTTATCGGTTGGTCGAACATCTAAGTGTGCATCAATATTTATAATTAAAGGTTTATGTAAAGGTTTATGTGTAGAAGGTTCTTGTTGTTTGCAATATTTTAAAAATGCAATACCGTCGGGGTAGGCATAATCATGACCACCTCCTAAAAAAATATTATAATCGTGATTTTTAACTAAGCTAGATGCTTTTTTTATGGCTGCATCATGTTTGTTTTCTAAACTAAGATCTTTAATATTTAAACTTCCTTCATCTACTAAAGAAATATTAGATGGCCAAAAATCTTTTTTACTTTTTTGTAGCAATTGGCAAATCACTGCAGGGGCAAGGTGAGCGCCAAGCCGCCCACCATTAATTTTAATGCCTTCGTCGTCGGGGTAAGAAAATACACTCAGGCTTTTTTTCATGGGTTGCTTTAAAAATACTGTTTATTTTAGGTTACTATTTACAAAGTCCCAGTTTACTATATTCCAAAAGGCTTCGATATATTTTGGACGAGCGTTGCGGTAATCCACATAATAGGCGTGCTCCCATACATCACAAGTTAATAAAGGAGTTTGTTTGTTTGTTAACGGGCAACCCGCATTACTAGTGGAAACAATATCTATATTTCCGTCGGCATTTTGTACCAACCATGTCCAGCCCGATCCAAAATTAGTAGCACAAGCGGTGCTAAAAGCTTCTTTAAACTTTTCCCACGAGCTCCATTTTTTTTCTATTAAATCTTTGATTTTTCCAGAAGCTGCTCCTCCCCCTTGAGGGCTTAAGCAATTCCAATAAAAACTATGGTTCCATACTTGGGCGGCGTTGTTAAAAATTCCACCCGTTTGGCTGGCAATTAAATCTTCTAAGGATTTATTTTCTAAATCGGTGCCTTTAACGGCAGCATTTAACTTAGTTAAATAGGCTTGGTGATGTTTGTCGTAGTGGTAATCTAAAGTTTCTGAAGAAATGTGTGGTTCTAGTGCAGTTTTTTCAAAAGGTAGGGGGGCAATGGTAAAAGGCATAAAGGCTCCTTATAATACTTGGGTTTTTGTTAGCTGTCTTATAGTTACTAGAGTTGCCTAAATTGTCAAAGTCCTACAGTATAAAATTATGCATATTCGCTTTAAAAATTATCCTCCATGGAAAAAAGTTTTAGAAGTGGCTAGTGTTTTAAAGGATAACGGCTTTTCTGCTTTTGTTGTTGGAGGCTGTGTTAGGGATTTTCTTTTACAAAGAGAACCCCGCGACTTTGACATGGTTACCGACGCCAGCACCAATAGCTTGCTAAAGCTTTTTCCTAAAGCCATAAGCATAGGCCTTCCTTTTGGAGTGTTTATTTTGCCTTATAAAAATTTTTCCATCGAATTAAGTAGTTTTCGCAAAGATGGCCCTTATGCCGATGGAAGAAGGCCTGTGGAGGTGAGTGCAGGAAGCATTACAGACGATGCAGCTAGACGAGATTTTAGCATTAATGCTTTATTTTATAATTTACACACACAAGAAATATTAGATTTTCATCAAGGGCAAGACGATTTACAAAATCAAACAATTAAAAGCGTTGGTTTAGCTACTACACGCTTTGCAGAAGACCATTTACGCGTAATGCGAGCCCTTCGCTTTTGTGTAGAGTTAAACTTTTCCATAGAAGAACAAACCAAAAAGGCGATTTTACAACAAGCGGTTTTGTTAAAAAAAATTTCTAAAGAAAGATTAGGTGCAGAGCTTAGAAAAATGTTTTCTGCAAACTTGGTAAAGGCTTTACAGTTATTAAAAGAATACGCTGTGCTACCGGTGTTATTTACGCACTTTAGGTATGCCGACATTAAAGAAAAACTAGCGCAGTTAGATACTAGTAACTATTTATTAAAGCCACAGGCGGCAGTAAAATCTTCTCTTTGCCAAGAGCAAAAAAAGCAACACAAGTTATTAAAGCCCTATTTTTTGTTATT
>JAAOIK010000006.1 GCA_015163855.1 Pseudobdellovibrionaceae bacterium | reverse complement strand
TTGGTTTTCTGGCTTAGTAACTGGCATTTTTTTAGTGTCTAAAAACGCAATGCATTTAACTTTAATTTCTGACAACAGCTTTTCTGAATTATTAAAAGACATGAGCATTAAAGGCTTGTCACAAACTTTGTTTACCAAATATCTTTTAGCCTTTGAAATAATGGGCGTTTTTTTATTAGCGATTACTGTTGGTGTTATTTCTATTGCAAAGTCTAAAGGGGGAACCCATGAGTAATTGGTTAATGGTTGTAGGCCTAGAGCATTATTTAGTTTTATCTATTTTATTATTTTCTATTGGAATGATGGGTTTTTTCTTTCATAAAAGCATTATCATGTTGCTGGTTTGTTTAGAGCTAATGTTAAATGCGGTTAATTTATCTTTTGTAGCTTTTAGTCATTTTTCTAATAACATTAGCGGACAAGTAATAGTATTTTTTACCATGAGTATTGCCGCCGCCGAGGTGGGAGTGGGCTTGGCTATATCCGTACTATTTTTTAAAAAGAAAAAATCTTTTGACATAAGCGAAGTGGAAAAAATAAAAGGATAATTTTTATGCAGGGTTTACTTTTTTCTTTAATTTTAATTTTCCCTTTAGCAGGCTTTTTAATTAATGCTTATAGATGGGATAGTAAAAAAGGACAATTATCTGGAACTATTGCTTCGGCAGCAGCTTTTGGTAGTTTTATTTCTGCTGTAATTTTGTTGTTGCCCTTTTTGTTTCAAGAAGTTTCTGAAAGGTCCATAAGTCTTCATTTTTTTTCTTGGTTTGAGGTTGCCGCTGTTTCTGTACCTTTTGGTTTTGTTTTAGATTCTTTAAGTGGAATTATGACTTTAGTTATTACAGGGGTGGGAACACTAATTCATATTTTTAGTATGTCTTATATGTCTCATGATTTACGACCAGCTAAATACTTTGCGTATTTAAACTTTTTTTTATTTAATATGTTAATCTTAGTTTTAGCAGACAACTTACTTTTAACTTTTGTAGGTTGGGAGGGAGTGGGTTTATGCTCTTATTTGCTAATTGGTTTTTGGTTTTCTGATGTGCAAAAAGCCAAGGCAGGCATGAAGGCCTTTATTGTAAATAGAATTGGCGATGCGGGCTTTTTGCTAGGGATATTTGGTTTATTTTCTATCTTTGGAAGCTTAAATTACGCAGACATTTCTATAGCGGCCGCCAGCAGTTCTGTGGAAACATGGGGGGTATTAAGCTTGGCTTGCTTGTTTGTGTTTATTGGTGCCACGGGAAAGTCTGCACAAATTCCTCTTTTTGTTTGGTTGCCAGATGCCATGGCAGGCCCCACTCCTGTTTCTGCTTTAATTCACGCAGCAACTATGGTGACTTCTGGTATTTATTTAATTGTTCGTCTTAGCTCAGTATTTATTTTAGTGCCCAGCGTATTACATATTATAGCGGTCGTAGGGGTTATAACAATGTTGTTAGCAGCCAGTATTGCTCTTACACAAAAAGATATTAAAAAAGTATTGGCTTATTCCACAGTATCTCAACTGGGTTATATGTTTATAGCAGTGGGAGTTGGGGCCTTTTCTGTAGCCATGTTTCACTTAATAACTCACGCGGTTTTTAAAGCCTTACTATTTTTAGGAGCAGGTTCGGTAATTCACTCTATGCAAGGCGAACAGGATATGAATAAAATGGGGGGCTTAAAAAAATACATGCCCATTACTTATTTAACTTTTTTAATGGGTTGGTTAGCTATTATTGGAACTCCTTTTTTCTCGGGCTTTTTTAGTAAAGATGAAATTTTATTTTATGGCTTTGCAAGTCCGTTAGGGCACCCGCTATTATGGGTTTTGTCTGTTGTTGGTGCGGGCTTAACGGCGTTTTACATGACCCGCTTAGTATCTTTAACTTTTTGGGGAAAAGAAAAATTTAACCCAAGCATTAAACCTCACGAGGGAGATAAGCGCATTACCGTTCCATTAATTATTTTAGCTGTGTTTAGTGTCTTTGTAGGTTTTATTTCCGTTCCCCATTTAATTAGCGAAAATTTATTAGGACATATTCCTAATTTTTTAAATAATGCTTTGTCGTTAATTGCGCCAAACATAAAAATCATACCCATGTCAGAAGCAAAAGAAGCTTTGTTAATGCTTACTTCTGTTTTAGTTGCGGGGTTAATGGCAACGCTGGCTTTTGTTATGTACATTAAAAAACCATCTTGGCCTGCAAAATTGTCCAAACAGTATTTTCGATTGCATCAGTTATTATTATCTAAATATAGCGTTGATGAATATTATTATAAAATAATAATAAAGCCTTTAGGGTCTATAGCCCAATCTTTGTCAGACATGGATAAATTATTTATTGATGACATTACTTTTAAACTTAGTAATTTTGTCCAACGCTTAGGGGCGGGCTTTTGCGCTTTACAAAACGGCAAGTTACAAAGTTATGCATTTTATTTTATTTTGGGATTAGGTGTGATTGTTGGTTGTTTTTTTATTACTTAATATAAAAAAGTAAAGGGAAGGTTATGAGTTTATCGGTATTGATTTTTTTTCCTTTAGTGGGTGTTTTACTTAGCTGCTTGGTTCCTAGTATATATGGCAAGCGCATAACTTTATTGGGAGCTGCAATTGTTGAATTTTTATTATCTGTTCAACTATTATTAGCATTTAATACACAAACTGCAGCTTTGCAGTTTGTAGAAAAGCACAGTTGGATTAATTTTTTTGGTATTTCGTATTTTGTAGGAGTAGATGGGTTGTCTATAAGCTTAGTTGTTTTAACCAGCTTATTAACTGTATTGATTTTTCTTTATGCTTGGAAAAAACGATCCATTGCTTTTTTGTCTGCGTTTTTAATTTTAGAAGTAGCCTTAATAGGAAGTTTTTTATCTATTGATGCAGTGTTGTTTTATATTTTTTTTGAAGCGTCCTTGTTTCCGATGTATTTTATTGTGGGATTGTGGGGAGGGGAAAGAAAAAGCTATGCCTCTTATAAGCTATTAATTTATACCTTGGCAGGGTCTTTGTTTATGTTACTGGCCATGCTGTACATGATGCACTTAACTCAAGTGCAGCTAGGTTATTTTAGCAGTAGTTTGTTGGATTGGTATAAATTAGATATTCCTTTTATTGCAGGAACAGTGTTTAGCACACAAAGCCTACTGTTTTTTGCTTTCGCTATTGCCTTTGCTATTAAAATTCCGTTATTTCCTTTACACACTTGGTTACCCGACGCCCATGTAGAGGCGCCCACCGAGGGGTCTATGATGCTGGCTGGTGTAATGTTAAAGCTGGGAGTGTATGGATTTTTTCGATTTATTTTACCTATTTTTCCCGCAGCCTCTCAGTATTGGGGTTGGTTGTTTATTTTTTTAGGCGTTGTTGGAATTATTTATGCCTCTTTAGTGGCTATGTCTCAAACCGATATGAAAAAACTAATTGCTTACTCCTCTATAGCACACATGGGTTATGTTATAGTGGGGCTGTTTAGTTTTACTATTTTTGGTTTAACAGGAGCCTATTATCAAATGTTAGCTCATGGTATTACCAGCAGTGCTTTGTTTTTTATGGTGGGATTAATTTATTATAAAACGCACACCAGATTAATAAAAGACTATGGAGGCCTAGCCTCTGTGGCACCGTACTTTAGTATTTTCTTTTTTATTTTTACTTGTGCAAGCATGGCAGTGCCTTTAACCAATGGCTTTGTTGGCGAGTTTTTAATTTTAATGGGAGCCTTTCAAGCTAGCCCTGTTATTGCTTATTTTGCGGTTTCTGGAGTGGTGCTTGGAGCTAGTTACATGCTACTTTTATATAAAAATGTTTTTTTTGGAAAAGTGTCTGTTTTATACAAAGATATTTCTAGTCAATTAGATTTAAATCTTAAAGAAAAATGCATTTTATTAGTTTTTGCTGTAATGGTTTTTGCTATGGGCATTTTTCCACAAGTGTTTTTAAAATATTCTAATACTAGTTTGCAATATTTAAATGATAACTACCAACAGTATAACTTAACCTTATCACAGGGAAAGGAATAAGCATGAGCCACTTATTTAATTTACAGCAAGTTTTTATTTTACTACCACTATTGTTTTTATTTATTACTTCTTTAGTGCCCATTAGTGCTAAAGTGGCAGGAACTAAGTTGTCACACAATTTTATTACTATAGAAGTGATGTTGGGAATTTTGTTAGCTATTGTTTCGATTTTTACCTTTCCTTCTTCGCAATCTTTAATTTTTTTTAATGCCTTAAAGCTAGATGCTATTGTAGAGCATGTAGCTGCACTAATTTTAATAAGTTTATTTTTTAGCGTGTTATTTTTAAAAAACAATACAACCTTTACCTCTCGCCAGTTTGAAGAAAAATTATTTTTACTTCTTAACGCCGCCATAGGCTTAATCCTAATGTTGTGGGCTAATGATTTATTAATTATGTTTATTGGCTTAGAGTACGCTTCTTTATCTTTATATATTCTTATTTTGCTAAGCAGAAGCTCCTTTTTTAGTAGAGAAGCAGCTATTAAATATTTTTTATTAGGAAGTTTTTTTTCTGTAATTTTGCTGTACGGATTAAGCTTTATTTATGGCTCGGTGGGAAGTTTATACTTTAGCGAGCTATTAAATATTTCTTATAATATTTTTTCGATGAGCAGGTTATTTTCTTTAGGAGTTTTGCTAGTATTGTCTGGCCTTTTTTTTAAAGTAGCAATAGTTCCATTTCATTCATGGTTGCCAGATGTGTATGAAGGTGCAGAAAGTGCGGTAGTTAGCTTTATGGCCTCTGCTATTAAGTTAGTGGTATTTATTGTTTTATTAAAATTTGCGTATCTAGATATTGCCCTTGGCTTAAAAGGCGCCACTTTATTAAATATTTTACAATGGCTATCTGCCTTAAGTATTTTAGTGGGAAGTGTGGCGGCGTTAAAGCAAGTAAAACTAAAACGGATTATTGCTTACTCTAGCATTGCCCATTCGGGTTACTTGCTTATTGCAATAACGGTGGCCATGAAAGAAGAATCTTCTTATGCTTTGGTGTCTAGTCTTTACTATTTATTGTCTTACACTATTTTAACTGTGGCAGCCTTTGGGATTATTAGTTACTTAGAACAATACAAACAAGAAAAGGCTTTAGCTAATACAGACTCCACAGAAAAAGAAGACAAAGACATTAGCCTTTTGGTTTCTGATTTAAAATCTTTACTTTATACAGCCCCTGTCTTGGCGATTAGCCTTATCGTGGTGCTTTTGGGTTTAGCAGGAATTCCGCCCACCTTTGGTTTTTTTGCTAAATTTTTAGTGCTACTGTCGGCATTAAAGGAAGGGCTGTTTTGGCTAAGTATTTGGGCAATTATAGGTTCTATTATTAGTTTGTATTATTATTTTAAACCAATTATTACCATGTGTCTTTCTAAGGACGACTTAGAGCCCAGTGTATTTTCTTTTCCAAAAAGATCTTTAAAAAATAGTTTATGGAGCCAAGGACATTTGTTTTCTATAGTAATTTTAGCTTTTCTTAGTCTTGTTTTAGGCTTTTTTTCTCAAACAATTATTAGCTTTTTATTTCAAATATTAAAGACTTTTATAGAATACAAAGTTTAAGTACTGTTTATAATAGTTTCTTAGAAGGAAAATTACTTTAAAGCAGCAATCCCCGCTTTAAAGCCTTTTTTAAAAGCATAACTTAGTAACTCTTTATTTAAACTAATGTGATCAGACCAAAAAAGTTGGTAATCTGTTTTCTCTGGTTGTATATAAACATATTTAGTATTTTTTTTAAAATGTAATTGTTTTTCTAAGATACTAAAAATGGCATCTTTTTCTTCGACACTTAGTTTTAAACCGTCTAAATGTTTTTTTAATTTATTAAAAGTATCAGTAAGTTGTTTTTTTCGGCTTTTTTCTGTTTTTGTTTGTTTGTACATTAATTGATAAATAGCCTGAGTTAAAATAAAAGGAATGCCGTGTTCAGACAAAGACCCCTTACTATCATGATATTGGTAGGGGATAATTGGATTAGATAAAATTACCAAGTCTGCCTTTTGTGTGTCGGCAATTTGGGGGGCTAAGTCTTCTAAAATTCCTCCATCATAAAAAAAGCGAGTCTCTTTTTTGTTAGTAATGGGAAACGGAGAAAAAATACCTGGCATAGCTGTACTGCCCGCAATGGCCTCGCTAATTAAAGCATAATCGGCATACTCCATATCAGAATAATTTTTTTGATATTTAGAAAAAGCCACTAAGCCTAGGCCGTCTAACTTAGAGCAAAGAATAAAAAGATCGACACCTAAGTTTTGAAAATTATTTTCTGAGTCTAGGGTAGTTTTAAAATATTTTTCTATTTTATGAGGAGACAAGATACCACTAAGAGGAAGGTAAGCTTTTAATAAAGACTCTAGGCTTCGTGTATTTTTTAAAGCACTGAAGGATACAAAAGATTTTAATATTTTTTTAGCTTGATCAATACTTAAGTTAAAAGAAAATAAATCGCGATATTGAATGGGGGGAAGTTTGGCGGTACTTTTTGTAAACCAGCTATGATTAAAAAAATTTAATTCTTTTCTACTAATAGTAGCTTTTAAGATATCTTCAGGGCTGTAGCCTTTGGCTAAAAAACTAGAAATAATAGAACCAGAGCTAGAACCAACATAGGTTTGAAAAACAGGCTGGCCTTTAGCCTGGGCTAAAGTTTCTTTAACTTGTTTTGCTGTACCACCTGCAAATACAAAGCCCTTTTCTTGTAGAGCTACACAAACACCAGTATGAAAGGCAGCGGCTTTGGTTCCGCCACCACCAAGAACTAAAGCGGGTTTTTTATATTGAGTAAACTGTGTTGGCATAACAGGTGGCTTATCAGGGTAGGTTTAATATAAGAAAATAATAGTCTGCTTCCCGTGAGTAGTCAAAAAAAGTAACGCACAACAGCGGTGCTGGTTGCGCTTTTAGCAAGCTTTGCTAATCTTATAAAGAATGGAGGACATTTTGGACAGTTGGCTATCCTTAAATGAGTATTCAAATAAGTATCAAGTGAGCATGTCTACTTTGCGCCGTCGGATTAAATCAGACAGGGTAGAGTTTACATTTCGCCATGGTAAATATTTTTTAAAAGATGCATCTTTAAAAAGACGCACCTCTGTTTCACCCCCTCACACACCAAAACCCTCTGCTTTAAGGCCAACCGCAGAGGGCTTTGAAAACAAAACCCCTTCTTTTAAAGAGAAAGCCTCTTTGCCGCAAGTGGATTTATCTACATATAGTTTTTTTAACATAGATAAGAGCGCTAAGGCGATGGCTGAAGAGGTGGACTCCAAAGTTTTGACTAGCCAAACTAGCGTAGAACCAGAAAACACTATGCAATTAGCAAGAGTTAGAGCTGACTATGAGCTGGTTATCCAACAGCAAAAAGCACAGCTTGTAAAATTACAAGCTGAGGTAGTGAATCTTAAAACTTTAGTTATGGCTTTAGAATAGTAAAGCACTAGTACAAAAACTAAGCTGCGTTTTGTTTTTCTATTTTTTTATGATGCAGCTCTGTTTTATGTAAATTGGCTGTGTTAAAAGCTAAGGTCAACACTTCGTCTAAATGCTCTACAAATAAAAATTGAATTTGTGACCGTAAATTTTTAGGAATATCTTCCACATCTTTTTTGTTGGCTAAAGGTAAAATAATTTTACAAAGACCGTGAGCCAAGGCAGCAATACATTTTTCTTTAATTCCGCCTACGGGCAAAACTCTTCCTGTTAAAGTAAGTTCCCCTGTCATAGCTAATTCTTTAGAAATGGGCTTGCTGCTCATTACACTAATTAAAGTTACGGCCATAGTAATACCGGCAGAAGGGCCATCTTTGGGAATTCCTCCAGCAGGTAAGTGCAAATGAATATCATAATTATCAAACCATTTTGGTGGAATTTCTAAAGCACGGTAGTGAGCTTTAGCATAAGAAAAAGCGGCTTGGGCAGACTCTTTCATTACATCTCCCAGTTGCCCTGTTAATTGTAGGTGCCCTTTTCCTTCTTTTTTTAAGGCTTCAACATACAAAATTTCTCCACCTACAGAAGTCCAAGCTAAACCCGTTGCTACTCCCACGGCATCTTCTTGCAATTGGTTTTCTTTTAAAAAATGAGGAACGCCTAAAAAATCGTGCAAGTTCTTTTGTGTTATGCTGCTGTATGTTTCTGTTTTTTCTACTATTTTACGAGCTGTTTTTTGGCAAACTTTTAAAATAATTCGACTCAATCCCCTAACTCCTGCTTCGCGAGTGTAGGCTTCAATCATTTGTATGATACTAGATTGTGCAAACTGAATATTTTCTGAAGTTAGGCCAGTTTGCTCAAGCTGTTTTTTTACTAAATACTGTTCGGCAATAAGTAGCTTTTCTTCTCTTGTGTATCCAGATAATTGTATAATATCTAATCTATCTCGAAGAGCAGAGGGAATACTTGCTAAGTTATTAGCGGTAGCAATAAATATAGTTTTGCTTAAATTAAATTCTACATTAAGGTAATGATCTTTAAAGTATGCATTTTGTTCGGGGTCTAAAATTTCTAGCATTGCAGCGCTGGGGTCTCCTTTTCCGTCAGCGCCTAATTTATCTATTTCATCTAAAACAATAACGGGGTTATTACTTTTTACTTGTTGAAAAGCTTGAATAATTTTTCCAGGCATAGCTCCTACATAAGTGCGACGATGCCCTCGCAATTCGGATTCATCTTTCAGCCCACCCAAAGCAATACGATGATATTTTCTATTCATAGCCTTTGCGATACTTTTTCCTAAAGAAGTTTTTCCTACTCCAGGAGGCCCCACTAGGCAAAGAATAGATTGATTTAAGTTAGAGGCTTTTAATTTATTTACCGCTAAAAATTCTATAATATGGTCTTTTACTTTTTCTAAGCCATAGTGTTCAGAGTTTAAAATTTTCTCTGCTTTTTTTAAATCAATAACACTTTTGCTATTAATATTCCAAGGAAGCTCTATGATGGTATCCAAGTAGTTTCTTAAGATAGAAAACTCGCTAGACTCTGGATGTATAGTGCTTAGGCGTTTTAATTGTTTTTCTACTTCCTTTTTTGTTTTTGTAGGAAAATCTATTTTGTTAATTTGGTTTTGCAATTCACAAATTTCTTCGGATTGAGGGTTACTTTCTTGCTCTGTAAAATTACTGTAATTAACAGAATTATTTAAAGGAATAGATTGCGAACTTTGTTGGCTTGTGTCTGACTGTAAAATAGTAATTTCGGTGGCTAAAATTTCTTTAATAAAATCTAGTTTTTTTTCTGCTTTATTTTGCTCTAATAATTTTTGAGCACTTTGTAGTTTTAACCCTAAACTATTAGCTATTAAGTCACAAAAGTGATGAATATTACTAATATCATCTAAGATATTTAATATTTCGGGGTTCAATAGTTTTTTATAAGAATTTAAAAACAACAAATCTTTTTTAATTTGCGCAACCGCAGTTTCTGTTTTTTTAGAAAAAGGAGGGGTCTCTAAAGCAATATCAAGAACACTAATGTTAGCTTGTAAAAAATCGGCGTGGGCATTATCACTAATAATTTTTGCCCTAGATTTTCCCTGCACTAAAATTTTAATTCGACCATCAGAAAGTTTGCGCATTCGTAAAATATTTACAATACTGCCCACCGAGAAAAGATCGGCAAGGCCTGGGTTTTCTATATTTTTGTCTTTTTGAGCAGTAATAAAAAGCTCTCTATTAGTAGATAAGGCATGAGAAATAGCCTGTATAGACTTTGGTCTCATAACATATAAAGGAATTATCATATAAGGGAAAACAACTAAATCACGAACGGGCAGTATGGCTAAACTAATTTCTACATTGGTATTTTTCATTATGACCTTTCCTTTTGGTTATATGATTAGGTCGGCTAATTTTGAAAAATAGCTAATGGGCCATAGGTTAGTTTTTTTAAATAAAATGTGTTGCTATTTGATACTTGGTTTATATACCAAGATTTTATTTTTCTTAATTTGAAATAAGCTTAATGGGCGGGTAAATTCGCGATTATTAGAAATGTATAAAGTTTCAAAAGCGCCAGGAAAGCGGCCGACTTGGCTTATGGCGGTTTGTAGTTGCAGACGAGTGTTAATCTTATTTTTTGTTAGCAGTTCTTTTACTAAGTAAGCGGCTTCATAAGCATAGCTAGCCAAAAGGTGGGGGCGATTATAAAAAGTTTTTTTAAAAACTTTATAAAAATCGGAATTTACTTTTTTTCTATAAGTAAGACTAGAGTCTACAAACAATATAGGTGCGGTGTATTTGGGTAGGTATTTAACAAGCTTTGGCTTATTCCACAAGTTTGTTCCTAATAAAACAACCCCCTCTATTTGATGATAAATTAACATATTACTAACTTGAATTAAATTTTTTAAAGTATCGGGAACAAACAAGGCTTGAAATTGTACAACAGGGTTTAATAAAGAATCTATAGAGGCATTATGAACTCGATGTTTATTTTTATTTTTTTCTAGCCACTTTTTTAAAGCTTCTGTGTACTCTTCTTTTCTGTCTTCTAAAAAATGTAAACCAACAAGGCTTTGTATCTCTTTGTTAAAATCTTTTTCTTTAGAAGGATAAGATTGCGCCCCCATAACAGAATGTCGATTTTTTAAAACAATATCCCAAAATAAATTGGCATGTTTTGTTCCATAAGCATCGTTGGGGTAGAGCATTGCCCACTTAGTAGTGTTAAAGTTATCTTGTATAGCCTTAAATAATATTTCTAATTGCATGTTGCTGGTAATAGAATTTCTAAAAACATAAGGGCGGTTGTTGGTGATGCCAGGGCTTTGCGAAAGAGATATGTACGGAACTTCAAATTGAGAAGCTGTTTTTGCAACAATTTTAGAAGTCTTACTTAAGGGGTTACCAATAATAGCAATGACTTGGTCTTGCGTTAATAATTTATGAACAGCTAGCTCGGTGTATTGTTTGCTGCCACGACTATCCATTATAATTAACTCTAGCCAAGAGTTAGACTGACGGTTCCAAATACCTAGACCCAAAGAAACAGCATTAACAATAGATTGCCCAACCTTAGCATACTTTCCTGTTAAAGGAACAATTAAGCCAATTTTGTTTTTGTTTACTTTTTTGTATTTTTTAATTTTTTCTAAAAAAGAAAAAGCTAATTGTTTTTCGCTGGGGTCTTGAGATTGGTCAAAAAGCTGTGAAAAAATATCTTTGGCTTCAAAAAAGTTTTTTTCTTTTAAAAGTTGTTTTCCATATCTCAAAAGAGCAAATACTTGTAAATTAGGATAATCCCCCCCTTTTAGTAGTTGGGTAATTTCTTTTTCGCTTAAAAGGTTGGTGATAATCCAAGAAATTTGCTTTTGTACAGAAGGGGGGAGAGCCTTGTTGCCCGCTAAGCGCTGCCCCCATTCAAGGGCCTGAAAGTAGCGTTGTAAATGGTAGTGATAGTTAAATAGTTTTACATATAAATAATTTTGTAATTTTATATCCAGTTGCTTTATTTTTATTTGAAGAATAAAAGATATAGCAAATTGATACTGTTTGCGCTCTTCAGCTAATTGAATTAAACGCAGCATAGCTTTTTTTATTAAGGGGTCGCTGTAGGGAGACAATGCAATTTGTTCTAATAATTGAAGCTGTAAATTAAAATCTTTTCTTTGAAAGGCAACTTTACTTCGCAAAAAAAGAGATTGAAAAAAACTTTGCGTATTGGGGTAGGTGGTTTCTATTGTTTTTAATTTTTGTATAAAAACAGAGTCATTAATTTGCTTTTTGTTATATTGATACAACAAAGTTTTTAATTGTATTTTTGCAGATTGTAAAGAAATGGGCTTTGGCGCTGGCGCAAGCTGGTGCGAGCAAGACCCTAAATATAAAACAGCAAGAAGGCTGAAAAAATGCAAGCGATAGTTATTTTTCATTATCTTTAGGTTCTGAAGGAGGAGCAGAAACAATAACTTGGCTAGGGCGAATAACTTTATCATGTAAAGTATAGCCCACGGTATACTCTTTAATAATGTGACCGCTAGGAACTGTTTCGCTACTTTCCGAGCTAATGGCCTCGTGCAAGTGAGGGTCAAAGGCTTTTTTGCTAGTCACAATTTTTTTAAGTCCATGTTTTTCTAAGCTTTGTGACAGCTCTTCTGCGGTCATTTTAAACCCTTTGTAAACATTTTCATAATTGCTTGCAGTTACTTCTGTTTTCAAAGCCATTTCAAAAAGGTCAGATATTTTTAAAATATCTAAGATTAGATTTTCTGAGCCAAATTGTATTAGCCGTAACTGTTCTTTAGCTGCATTTTTTTTATAATTTTCAAACTCTGCCTTTAAGTAGGCGTATTGTGTTTTCCATTCGGTAGCGTCTTTTTTTGCAATTTCTAAAGGGGAAAGAACCACCTCTTCGTTAGAGTTAGAGGCAGATTTTTTTACCGATGGAGTTTCTTTTGTGTTGCTTACATCCTTAGGGGCAACATTAGACTCTTCTGTGGATGGGTTTTCTTTTGCATTTTCTACATCTTTTTGCATTAACTTACTCCTTATTGAAGTTCTAATTTTTGTCTGTTAATAGGCTTAGTTTTAAAAATATATTATTGCTTATATTTATACCTTGGGGAGTTAATAGCCAAGTTTTTTTCTTATGCAAAATCTGTTTTTCTTCTACAAAACTGGCTAGCTGTTGTTTTACCATTAATAGGCTATTTTTTCCAAATTTTTGAAGCAGTTTTTCTTCGGAAAGCCCAAAGCTTGTTCGCAAATGTGTATAGCAAAAATCTTGTAAAGACTCCTTTTTGGATAACACCTCTACCTTTTTGCGAGGGTAATAATCTAATAATGATTTATGTTGTTCTTGCTTAACTTCCTTTTGATAGGCTGCCAAGGAAGAAGAGTTCCAAGCTCTTGCCCCCCAAGCACCCTGGGCAGGAAAGTAAGAGTGAGCACTTAAGCCAATCCCCCAGTAGGCTTGATCGGCCCAATAAAGTTGGTTGTGCTGGGAGCAAAACCCAGGCTTTGCAAAATTGGATATTTCATATTGTTGAAAATTATTTTTTAACAAACGGGTTCGAATAGCATTTAACATAGTAACTTGTTCCCCCTCTGGAGGTCGATTTTTATTCATAGGGTGAAACTCTTGTAAGGTTAAAAGGTAGGGGCTAATGTGAGGCGCACCAGACTGAATAAATAAATCGGCATCTTTAGAAAACAAAGCACTACTTTGCGTGGGTAAACCAAAAAGCCAATCTAAAGAAAAGTTTAAACCTTGCAAAAGCGCAATGCTATTATGATTGTCGTTAACACTATGTTCGCGGTTACAAACTTTTAACAGTGAAGGTTGAAAACTTTGAACACCAACACTAAAGCGATTAATGCCTAAGTTTTGATACTGTACTAATTTTTCTTTGCTAAAACTTTCGGGGTTAATTTCTATAGTAATCTCTGTTTGAGAATCTATAACAAAAGGAACGGCCTTTAAAGCCAGTATAATTTTTTCTAATTGCACAAGGGGCAACAGGCTGGGAGTTCCTCCACCAAAGTACAGGGAATGAAGGCGAGTATAGCCCACCTGTGGTCCGCGGTGTTGTATTTCTTTAATTAGGCTGTGGGTATAGTCTTCTAAACTGCTGGAATTAAATTTTGTGCGTACAGCAAAATCGCAGTAACTACAGCGTTTGCTACAAAAAGGAATATGTACATAGATGCCAAATTTCATAATTATTGCCTACCAAAGTCTAAGTTTTTTAAGGCTCAGCTTTGGCCTTTTTACTTCAAATGATAATATTATATATGTTTAACAAAGAGTCATTGTCTATAGCCGAAGATACTCAAGAATTTTTTTATTCCACCTTAGAGGAGGCTGTAGAAAGTCGGAAAATATTACTGTCCCCTACATTGTTAAATTATTTAAGCTCTGTTTTAGCTTATTATAGCTTAAGCCAGAACCTTTGTCAGGAAGAGAGTTTGCACAGAGCTTTATTAAAAAAATACATTCAATCTTTATCTGCAAAAACCCCTTCTAAAAACCTATTGTTAAAGCAGGTGGCCGAGGAAAGCTTATACACCTTGGGCTTTTTCACAGCTTTTTTTAAGAAAAAGATAATTGGCTTAGAGTATTATACCAATTTAGGCTCTAATGCTTATAAGCGCTTGTCAAAATTAGAGGCAGAAGAAGAAAAAAAAGATCTTTTTTTATACTGTGGTGAAAATTTTTTGGTATTTTTAGAATTATTTCGCTATGTTTCTAAAAATTGTTTAAACTTTTCGCCTTTTTTAAAAAAGTAAAAATCTTTGTAGTATTTTTTTTAATTAAAGGTATGGTTTACCCATGTTTAATTTTGGTTTTTTTGAACTCATTTTACTTTTTATTATTGTGGTAATTTTTGTAGGCCCAGAACAATTACCCGTTGTGGCTAAAAATATATTAAAACTACTTAATGAATGGAAGCAAGTTACAGACAAAGTTAAAGGGCCTTTAAACACTATGCAAGAAGAAATAAGTAATTCTATTAAAGATAGCCGAGAAATTTTATTTAAAGAAGTAGAAGATGTTGAAGAGCTGGTAAATAGCAAAGGACTAGAAGATATTAAAGAGTTAGGAGATATTAAAGAGTTAGAAAATATTAAAGACACAGCGCAGGTGGATAAAAAGTGAAAGAACAAAGTTTAACCGCCCACTTAGTGGATTTGCGCAGTTTTTTTATTCGCTCAGCTATTATTTTATGTATAGGCTTTTGTTTTTGTTGGTTTTATGTGGACGAGTTATTTGCTTTTATTAGAGAGCCAATTGTAGGCTTTTTACCCAACCAAGCCTTGGTTTTTATTTCTCCCACCGAAAAATTTATTTCTTATATTAAAGTGGCCTTTTTAGCGAGTGTTTTTTTTTCCATTCCCTTTTTATTATATCAACTGTGGGTTTTTGTAGCTCCTGCTTTATACAAAAAAGAGAAGAAGTTTATGGCAGCCTTTTTGCTTATAGGAAGTGCCTTATTTGTTCTTGGGGGCAGTTTTGTTTATTTCATTGTTTTTCCCAACGCTTTTTCTTTTTTATTAAACTTTGGCTCTTCTGCTGACCAAGCCATGATTAGCATTGCCGAGTATTTATCTTTCTTTTTTGTAATGTTTTTAGTGTTTGGTTCGGCATTCGAAATGCCTTTGGTGTTTTCTGTTTTAGCAGTAATGGGAATAGTGTCTTCGCAATTTTTAACTTCTTCTCGGCGATATGCAGTAGTGTTGCTTGCTGTTGCTTCGGCGGTTTTAACACCTCCAGATATTTTTAGCATGGTGTTTATGCTAGCGCCCCTGTTGCTTCTTTATGAAATTTCTATTTTTTTTGTAAAAATATTAGAAAAAAAAGCCTAAACTAGTTAAGCTTTTTGTAGCAAACACTCTAAAAAAATAAGACGGGTTTATTTTCGCAATTGCTTGCACAGCAAATAATCTAAAGACAATTTTCCAGGGCCCCAAAGCACTACAATAAACAATGCTAATCCCCAAAGCTGATGATCATAAAAGCCCATCTCCCACAAAAGAGGGTAAGAAATTACTGCCACAACATTTAAAATAAATAAGCCTAAAGCAGAAAGGCGAGAGACTATTCCTAAAGTTAAAGCAACGGGCAAAACTAGCTCTCCTGCAGTGGCTAAGTAGGCGGCTATGTGTGGGCCAATTACAGGAACTTTATACTCCTCTTCAAACAGATATAAAGTGGTTTCCCAGCTTTGTATTTTATTTAATCCAGCTTTAAAAAACACCCAACTAACATGGGCGCGAATAGCAAATAAAAAAATAGGCTGCATCACTCTAGAGGCAGTGGTAAAAATATTATTGTAGCAAATAAAAAACTTCTTCATTTTTTTTCCTTGGTTAGAGTATTTTTTAACATAAAAACTTTTTGTTCTAAAAAAAACAGCAATTCTTTTTGTAAGTTAAAGTTATTACTTACCTGCACAGCTTTTTTAGTAGCACAAAGTATATCTTTATTATTATAAATTTCTGTCAAAAAAGCAAAGGTCTCTTTTTTAATAGGCAATAGTTGAGGGCAAAAGTGTTTTCTAACAATTAATCCATAAAACTGTTGGTTTTCTAGTATTTTTAATGAGCCTTTTTGGGTTAATTGCATTATTTTGTCTAGAGGATAGGGCGATTGCATTAAATAACAAGAGGGGTGCAGCCGAAGCTTACCCAGCAGCGGGTCTTTGGTATGTTCTTGTGCAAATTGCAGCGCATTTAGTGGCTCTGTATTTTCTGCGTAATAGGACAAATTGAGTAAAAGCTCCAGGCGGGCTAAGTCAGGCAAGTATAAAAAGTTTTTTGTAACTTTGTACTTTTTTAAAAATGTACTAAAGTTGTGTCCATAGTTTTGTATACTTTCTTTTTGAGGAGGGTGGGCACGAATATAATCACGAGCGGTTTGTTCAAAAGCCTCTTGCCCTAATATTTCTAGCGTTTTAGAGTAAGAAATTTTTAAACTATCTATATGTGTAGAAAAAAAGTTATTTTGATAAATTTGCATTAATTGTTTGCTAGATAAGTTGTGAGCGCTAATATAACTTCCCGTCACGCTAGAGCCGTATAAATCTTGAATAAATTGTTTTTGTATTTTATTAGTAGTTTTCATTTTTAACAAAAGCCTTGGCGGCTATGCTTGTAACACAAGCTTTTGGGCTTTCTTCTGTTCTTTTAGTAAAACTTCTACAGTGGGAATGTTGGTGTCCCATTCAACTAAAGGGTTTGCTTTTGGAAATTGTTTTAAACTTTTTACAAATAATTTCCACACTTCTTTAGACACCACAGAACCATGGTCATCAATATAAACAGAAATATTTTCTTCTGTATTAATATGATGTCCGGCAAGGTGAATTTCTTGCACATCCAGGTCGGCAACATTATTTAAGTATTGATAAGGGTCAAAGTTGTGATTCTTTGAACTAACAAAAATATTATTTACATCTAACAATACACCGCAGCCACTTTGTTTACTGGCCTTTGATAAAAATTGCCATTCGGGCATGTTTGACTCGGGAAAGCTTAAGTAACTAGAGGGATTTTCTATTAAGATTTGTCGCCCCAGTAAATTTTGTGTTTGATTTATATTGTTAATAAAATTTTTTAAACTTGCAGAGGTGTAAGGTATGGGAAGTAGGTCGTGAGTAAACACACCGTCCAAGCCACTCCAGCTCATATGATCAGAAATTAAAAAAGGCTGCAGGGCGTTTGCCAGATCTTTTATTTTTTTTGCATAGTTTAAATTAACAGGCTGGCAAGAGCCCAGAGAAAAGCCAAGGCAATGAAAGCTAATGGGGTAGTGCTGCCGTAGTTTATATAAAGAATCTAGAGACTTTCCTCCATCAGAAAAATAATTTTCAGGATGAATTTCTAACCACAGATTTTTATATTTTTTTTCTAAAAAAATTTCTAGATGAGGAGACCTTAACCCTACGCCACAAATTTGTGATGTAGGACTTTTTACAAAACAAGACACTCTATTTTTTAAAGAGGGCTATTTATTTTTTTTAATAGTATTAGTTAAACTGCCACCTACTATTTTTGTACACAAACCTTTTGGTACAAAAATAAATGCATCTTTTTGTGCATTTTTCTTAGCACTGCCTGAACAAGAAGTGGTGTTAGTGGCACAGTCATTTTGACCAGCTTTTACTATTGCATAGCACTTTTCTTTTTTCTTGGCATTAGCGGTTTGGCCCTGAGTAGTTAAAGCTAATAAAGCAATAGCAGATAGACTTGCGGTAATTTGTTTTTTTGTCATGAATTCTCCTGGTTAGTGTGAAACCAGAATAAAAACTTAGCTAAAAAAGTCAAGAGCTTGTTGCGACGCTCTATTTAAAAACAATTAATTTAGCACCCGACTCTATATTGTCATTTTCTTTTACGAGTATGTTTTTAACACAGACATCGCTGGGAGCTTGAATTTCGTTTTCCATTTTCATGGCCTCTATTACCAGCAAAGGTTCTCCCTGCTTATAAGTGTTCCCCACCTTGGCGTAAATTTTTACAATTTTTCCAGGCATACCAGATACAATATTAGATGATTTAGAAAGGGCAGAGTTGGAGCTAATACTTTCTCTTAGCAATTCTTCCTCGTTTAGCACGCTTAATGTCCGGTAAGAGCCCTTACAAAACAAAAGATCTTTGTCGCCCTGCTTAGTGGTGTGTAAAACATGAGATTTATTTTTAAAGATAAAGCTAACAACACCAGGAAGTTCTACAAAATCTTTTTTTGAAACATTGTATAAAGTTTCTTTTTTTAAGTCGTCCTCTAGTAATTGAATTTCCCACTCCGTTGAGGACTCGACAATATTTAGCCAATAAGTTTTATTTTTCATGCTAACTTTAAACTTCATAGTATATTACCTCAAAAATTTTATTAATATTCTTTAAAAAGATTGTTCGGCAGAAGAATCTTTCCAATCACTGTGGTTTTTTGTTGGCTCATCTTTGGTTTGTAGCTTTTGTAGTGCAGCAGTAATTACAAAAACATGATCATTAACAAAAGAAAAAAACTCTTTGTGTTTTTTGTTAATAATATTTTTTTCAATAAACCCCGTGTGATAAGTTGCGTCTATAAAAAGAGGGTGTTGTAAAATATGTTTGTGTAAAATAATGTTGGTTTTAATCCCTGTTATGCGAGTTTCTTTTATAGCGGTGGTTAATCGTTTTATACAAGTTTCTCTAGAATCCGCCCAAACAATAATCTTGGTAATTAAAGGGTCATAATTTAATGGCACAAAATAACCAGAATATGCACAGCTATCCACTCTAACAAAAGGGCCTTGAGGATGTTGGCATAAACTAATTTTTCCGGGGTGTGGTAAAAAAGTTTTTGGATCTTCTGCACAAATTCTAAGTTCAATAGCGTGTCCTTGAGTTTTTAAATCCGATTGCTTCCACGAAAGTGCTAAGCCAGCAGCCACTTGAATTTGTTCTTTTACTAAATCCACGCCCACAGTCATTTCGGTTACAGGGTGCTCTACCTGTAGACGAGGGTTAATTTCCATAAAATAAAACTGTTGAGAAGAAGGTTCGTAAATAAACTCTATTGTTCCAGCGCTAAAGTATTTTAAGTGTTTTCCTGCCTTAGCAGCAAGGTCACAGATTTTTTTTCTAACAAGGGGAGGTAAATTATGCGCAGGAGATTCTTCTAAAACCTTTTGGTTTCGCCGTTGAGCAGAGCATTCCCTTTCAAACAGGTGTACAATATTTCCCTTTTGGTCGCCAAAAATTTGCACTTCAATATGCTTAGGGCTAAGTACTAATTTTTCTATAAAAACGCGATCGTCATTGAAATAAAGCAAGCCTTCTTTTTTGCATTTTATTAATGCCTTTTCTAATTCTATTTTTTGAAAAACTTTTGCAATGCCCTTACCACCACCTCCTGCAGTAGCTTTTATAATTATAGGGTAACCAATTGTATCTGCAATTTTTTTAGCTTCTTCAAGAGAGGTGATTTGATCCGAGCTGCCAGGAAGCAAAGGCATTTTTATTTTTTTCATTTCTGCTCGAGCACTTAGCTTATCGCCCACTTTTTCAATAATCTCTGGGGAGGGACCTATAAAAACTATTCCCGCGTCGACAACGGCTTGGGCAAACTTAGGGTCTTCGCTTAAAAATCCATAACCAGGGTGAATAGCGTCTACCTTTGCTTTTTTGGCAATAGCAATAATACTTTTAATATTTAAATAAGACGCTTTTGCACTAGCAGCCCCCACAGAGTAGGCTTTATCGGCCAGTAGTACATGTAAAGCTTGGCGATCGTCTTCACTAAAAATAGCAATACTTTCTATACCCATGGTGCGGGCGGTACGAATAATACGAACAGCAATTTCCCCACGATTTGCAATTAATATTTTTTTAAACATATGTAAATCCGTTTATAAAGGAATGTTGCCATGTTTTTTTGCAGGGCTGCCCGCGCGTTTATTTTTTAGTATATCAAAGGATTCAACAATATGTTTTCGAGTGTTTTTTGGCAAAATAATTTTATCAATGTAACCTAAGTCGGCAGCTACAAAAGGATTACTAAACCCAGTTTCGTATTGGTCGATTAGTTTTTTCTTAACCTCTTCGGGTTTTTTTGCTTGTTGCACCTCTTTTTTACTAATGATATTTATGGCTCCTTCGGCCCCCATTACTGCAATTTCTGCATTAGGGTAAGCTAGGTTAATGTCTCCTTTTAAGTGTTTAGAAGACATTACAATATAGGCACCGCCATAAGCTTTTCGAATAGTAAGGGTGACCTTTGGCACAGTGGCTTCGCAATAGGCATAAAGTAATTTTGCACCATGGGCGATAAGCCCATTCCACTCTTGATTTACTCCAGGTAAAAATCCGGGAACATCTACTAAAGTGAGTATGGGAATATTAAAGGCATCGCAAAACCGAATAAAACGAGCGGCTTTTCTGCTGGCATCGATATTTAAACAACCCGCTAATACTTGTGGTTGGTTGGCGACAATTCCAATATTTTGACCATCCATTCTGGCAAAGCCTGTAACAATGTTAGCGGCAAAACTTTGTTGTGTTTCAAAAAAATAAGCCTCGTCTACAATGTTTTCAATAAAGTCTTTAATATTGTAAGGTTTCTTTATACTATCTGGAAGAATGTTTTCTAAATCATTATTAGGCTCTAAATTTTTTTCTAATACTTTTTTAGAGGCCAGAGTTTCTTTGTTGTTGGAGGGCAAAAAGTTTAAAAGTTCTCTAATCATTAACAAACAATGTTGATCATCTTTTGTAGCAAAGTGAGCAAGTCCTGACTTTTGTGTATGAGTGGCAGCACCGCCCAAATCTTCTTTACTTACTTCTTCGTGGGTGACGGTTTTAATAACATCGGGTCCGGTTACAAAAAGGTAACTAGTGTCTTTCACCATAAAAATAAAATCAGTAAGGCTTGGCCCATAAGCCGCGCCACCTGCACAAGGGCCCATAACTGCACTAATTTGCGGAACCACTCCCGAAGCTTGGGTGTGTCGTAAAAATATATCTCCATAAGCAGCTAAAGACTCCACGCCTTCTTGAATGCGGGCTCCTCCAGAATCATTTATGGCAATAATAGGAGCGCCAATTTTTAAAGCCATGTCCATTATTTTACAAATTTTTTCGCCTTGCACTTTACTCATGCTTCCGCCTAGCACCGTAAAGTCTTGGCTATAGACAACCACTAAGCGGCCATGGATTTTTCCATAACCTGTAACAACACCATCGCCATAAAATTGATCTTGCTCCATTCCAAAATTTTGGCAGCGATGCTTTCTTAATTGATCGGTTTCTACAAAGCTGTCTTTGTCTAATAAAAATTCAATACGCTCTCGGGCTAGCAGGCGATTAGTGGCTTTGTATTTAGCGGTTCGTGCTTCG
>JAAOIK010000005.1 GCA_015163855.1 Pseudobdellovibrionaceae bacterium | reverse complement strand
CACCCTGCTATCTCAAGTAACCAAAGAGTCTCGCGTAATGAGCCGTTTATTACTGTCTGCCATAGATGATCAAACTTTTTTTCTACACACCGGTCTAAAAACTTTAAAACAAAAAACATCCACGCCAATAAAAATACGAGCTAATCCAAAATCCATTAACTACTACAAAAACTTGTTATCTTTAAATACACAAACCAATATTTTGTCTAATTTATTATTACAAGTTTCACAAATCGCCGGGGCTGACTTAATTCAACCTTTGCAAGAAAGATTTCAAGCGGCCTTAAGAAATTCACAACAAGCATTAAAATCTTTAAAGGGCTACGGATTGCATAAAATACTTGCCCCTAAAATAGATTTTTTAAATCAAAGTGGTTTTAAAAACAACACTTCTCACAATAAAAACCAAGGTGTATTTAAATTATTAAGTACCATTTTTAAAGAAAAAAGACGGCAAAAGCAGTATTTAGAAAAAAACAGAAAGTTACTAATAAGTTTGTCTAAACAAACAGGACTTTTAATTGCTGGTATTGAAAGGGCGGGAAATAATATATCCAAAGTATTTGAAAAAACAATTTCTAATAATCAAAATCAACTTTTAACTTTAAATGTTGTCACCATTATTTTAGCTTTATTAATTGCCATCGTGTTTGTAAGCCGCTACCTAGTGGGAAGAATTAAAACTCTATCTAAAACTATGTTAACTATGTCGCAAGGAGATTTAAAAATTCCACTAGAGATTAGTGGTAATGATGAAATTACCGACATGGCTCAAGCGCTAGAGGTTTTTCGTAAATATGCCTTAGAGGCACAGCGAATAAATTTAGTAGAAAAACTGGCTAAAGAGGTTCAAGAAAAAAATGACCAGTTAAGCAAGGTTGTAAAACAATTAAAAAATGCACAAAAACAAATGGTAATGCAAGAAAAGCTAGCCTCTTTAGGAGAGCTTGTGGCAGGAGTTGCTCACGAAATAAAAAATCCACTAAACTTTATTAATAATTTTTCTGCGCTGTCTAAAGAGCTTTTAGAAGAACTTGCCGAAGAGATTAACACAATAAAATCTGCTCTACCTAAAGATAAAAATGATTTTATTAGTTTATTAATGAAAGACTTAAAGGGCAATTTAGAAAAAATTTACTCTCACGGTCAAAGAACAGATGGAATTATAAAAAGCATGCTGCAACACTCTAGCGGACATTCCGAAGAGAGCAAAAAAGAAAGCATTGATCTGCACCCCTTCTTAGATAGAACTATTAATTTAGCTTACCAAGGAAAGCGCGTGGGAAACAGCGGCTTTAATGTAGAATTTATTAAAGACTATGCAGAAGATTTAGGTCAGGTGACCATCTACCCTCAAGACATGTCTCGAGTGATTTTAAACCTGGTGGGCAATGCTTGCGATGCCATTGAGTCTAAAATACAAGGCCTTGCTACAGAAGAAGAAAAAGCCCATTACAAACCTTGTATTAATATAAAAACTAGCACGACGGCTAAAGAAGGCACAGAGTTTTTAAAAATTATTATTGAAGACAATGGCCCTGGTATTCCTAAAGGTATTCAACAGAAAATTTTTGATCCTTTTTTTACCACAAAACCTACCGACAAGGGTACAGGGTTAGGGCTTTCTTTGTCTCATGATATTATACGCAAACATTCTGGAACAATGACTTTAACAAGTACGGTGGGGGAATTTACTCGATTTGTGTTAAAGCTACCTAAATAAAGGCTACATTTTTTACGCTGTATTTTAGATACTAATTATTTTTTTTATTTTTAAAAACAGCTCTTGCTTTTAAGGTTTTTATAGAAAAAACTTTTCCTTTATTTAATCGCGTAAAAAAAACACGGTTAGACCCTTGATTATTTTTTTTGGTGTAAGATAAACGAAAGCCATCAATATTAAAAATACTTTTTTGTTCCTTAAAAACCTTGGTAAAATTTTTTGCTGTTAAATTTCTTCCCGCGCGCTTTAAAGACTCAATAACAAGGCGCCCAACAATGTACCCCTCTAAACTAACAAAGCCTATGGCGTTAAGGCTTTTAATTTTTTTCATCGCACGGTGGTAATGGCGTATAAATGGTTTGGTTCTGTCGTGAGGAAAAGGGACAACCTGAGTTACCACAACAAAACTTTTACTATGTTTAAGCTTTTTGGCTAAGGCATTTACTCCCACAAAAGAAACCGACAAAAAAACGGTCGACTTTATTTTTAATTTTTCTGCCCATTTTATAAAATGCGCCACGGGGGAATAAGTGCCAATAGTAATGATTGCCTCTGGGTGGCCTTTGCGAATATCTAAAAGGGCCGTCTTAACAGACATAGTATTTCTTAGGTATGACCCGCGAGATACAATCCGCAAACCCTTTCCTGCTTCTTTTACTGCCTTTTCTAAACTATTAAGGCCGTCAATTCCATAGGAATCATTTTGATAAAAAATAGCAATACGCTTAATCTTTAAATCCTTTTGTAAACGGAAAACCATTGCCCGAATCTCTTGAAAATAAGAGGCTCGTACATTAACCACCGTATCTCTATAAGAAGATCTTAAAAAAAAAGCCCCTGTAAGCGGCCCAATATACAATTTTTTTGATTTTGCAACAATGGGAACAACGGCTTTAGAGGTTGGTGTCCCCACCCCTCCAATTAGAGAAAAAACTTTAGTCTTATTTATTAAGCGATATATGTTTTTAATAGCTACTTCTGGTTCATAATGATCGTCGAGACTTTTTAATTTTAGTCGGCGACCATGCACTCCTTTTTTAGAATTAATCTCTGCAAAAGCGGCTAAAATTCCTTTTTGCAAATTTAAACCCAAGCCTTTTGCAGGCCCCGTTAATGCGGCGGACTGACCAAAAAGCACCTGAGTATCAGTTACCCCATCCATAGCTTTAACAGTTCTTGCCGCAAAATTAGACAAGACAAAGCTACAAAATATTCCCCAAAAAAATAAATAACGACGAGTCACGCTGTCTCCTTTTTATGATTGCGGCAAATACCTAAGAGCAAGATAAGTTAAATCATCAAACTGAGGGGCACTTCCTGCAAAATCTTTAACACCTTGATGCACCTTTGCGCTCATTGTTTTAATATCCTCACCACATTGAGCCGATAAAATTTTTTCTAACCGCTCTTCTGTAAATTCTTCATTATGGGAGTTCATAGATTCAGTTACTCCGTCAGTATAAATAAATACTGTTTCATTGGGTTTTATTTCTATGGTTTTTTCTAAAAAGTTGCGATCGGCAAATAGCCCCAACGGAATTCCTCCCGTTAAAGGAAGCTCTTCTACTTGCGCATTGGTGTGCACCAAAAAAGGAGGGTTGTGACCAGCATTAACATAGGTAAACTTTCCTGTCTTGGTATTTAATACTCCATAAAAAAGCGTTACAAACATAAAGCTATCGTTATTTTTACAACTTTGTTTATTAAGCTCTTCAATTACCGCACTTGCCTTTAAAGCACCCTTAGAGGCGCTTATTCCCTTAAGCACGGTTTGAGTAATTAAGGCAAACAAAGCCGCTGCCACGCCTTTGCCAGAAACATCGGCAACAATAACTGCAACATGATCGTCATCGATTTTAAAACAATCATAAAAATCACCGCCAATTTCTTTAGCGGGAGTCATTACCCCGTGTAGCTGACAGTTTTTATCTAAATTAAAATCTTTAGGTAATATGGATTGTTGAATATCATGAGCCACACTTAATTCTTTTTTTAAATGAAACAAAGTCTCTTTAGATTGCAAGGCCTCTTTCATCTTAGACAAATTGTCGAAGCCTCTAGTTATGGTGTGCTCCATGTCTTTAAAGTTAATGGGCTTAGTAATGAAATCAAAAGCCCCATTGTTCATGGCCGTTCTTATGTTTTCAATATCTCCGTAAGCGGAAACAATTACCGTGCGTATATCAAAACCTTCTTCTTGAATTTTTTGTGTTAAAGTTAACCCATCCATTTGAGGCATATTGATATCGGATAAAACAATGTCAATGCTGGGGTCTTCTTGCAAAACCTCTAAAGCTTGTTGCCCATTGTGGCGAAAGATCATTTCCCATTCTTTATTGTGAATTTTACGGCGAAATTTTTGAGTGATTAATGGCTCCATATCCACTTCGTCGTCTACCACTAAAATTTTTACCATAATTTAATACTCATCTTTTATTATGTTTTTTTATAAATTTTTAATCGATTACCGTTTTGTTGTGGAATATATTCTAATTCATCAGAAAGATTTTTTAGTAAATGTATTCCCAGCCCTCCAACAGGCCTCGCCTTCCAATTTATCTCTAAATGGGTTGGGTTAAAATCACTACAAGGATTAAACGCATTTCCATTATCAACTATATCGGCCATAAACCCGTCGGAAGTTTTATAAAGGTGCAAACTTATCTCGATATCTTTTTGCGCCTGTTTATAACCGTGACTAAATATATTGGTTATAGCCTCTTCTAAACAAAGCTTAAGGTCAAAAAAAACTTTTTCGTTGATAACATAAGTTTCGCGACACTTTTGAAAATCGCCCATCACAGTTTGTAAATCTTCTTTTTTTGTTAAGCTAAAAGAAAGTATGCAGTTTGCTTTTTTGTTTTTTTGCTTCATGCCACAAACCCCTACTTTTCTGTAAGTTTTTTTATTTAAAACTATGGCTAAGTCTCTATGCCATAGCGGCAATGGCTTCGCTTACATCTGGATATATAGTAAACACAGTGTTTAAACCACTAATATCTAAAACACGCTGTACATTTTTTGGAAGTTTACAAAGTGCGGTTTTTCCTTTTTTTGCTTGCATTTTTTGAGCAGAATATAACAACACGCGAAGTCCCGCACTAGAGATATACTCAAGGTTCTCTAAATTAAAAATTAATGTAGAGGTGTCTCCCTCTAAAACATCATATAATCTTTCATGAACCGCGCTGGCCATTGGCGCGTCTAAAAGCCCCTCTATGCTAACCACTTTCGCTTTTCCGTTATCTTCAATTTTAATTCCTATGTTTTTCGTCATACTTTACTCTTTGTTTTTGTTTTCTTTTTTAGTCTTTTATATTGCAATTAAAGACAAGTCGCCTCTACAAGACATGCAGAAACTTTATAAGGGTCTGCGTTAGCTCCTGGTCGACGATCTTCAAAATAACCACAACCTTTTTGCGAAGTTTGTAAAGGAATTCTAATAGAGGCACCCCTGTCAGATACTCCCGATTTAAATTGTCCAATATGGCAAGTTTCGTGAAGGCCAGTAAGTCGATCCTCTAAACCCGCTCCATAGTTACGAATATGTTGGCTATGCTTTTCTTTTAGGTTTTCTACAGCTTTGTTTATTGCTTCTATTCCTCCCTTAGCTCGCGTAGCATCTGTGGAAAAATTGGTGTGCATTCCCGCTCCGTTCCAATCTCCCGGCATTGGTTTATTACTAAAGGATATAATAGCATTATGTTTTTCTGCCACTCGCAGTAACATATAACGGGCTACCCACATTTGATCCGAAATAGTTAGGGGGTCATTTTTTTCTGTGTTTACTCCCCGATAACCCACTTGAAATTCCCATTGAGAAGGCATTACTTCGGCATTAATACCATAAAAGCTTAAGCCCGCTCTTTGACACATGTCCATATGCTCTTCCACAATGTTTCGGCCAAACACTTTGCTTACACCAACTCCACAATAAAATGGCCCTTGTGGTGCAGGAAAACCACCTTTATCTGGCCAGCCTAATGGACGATTGTATTCAAAAAGTGTGTATTCTTGTTCGAAACCTATCCAAGGGTTTGCTGCCTTAGATTTATCTAATAATTCTCGCAAAGCCTTTCGAGAGTTGCTGGCATGAGGTTCGCCGTCGGATTCGTAAACTTCACAAACTACTAAGTAGTGATTACCCGTGATAGCTCTTAAAGGGTTTAAGCAAAAATAAACCGGCTTTAATATACAGTCAGAATGAGACCCATGGGCTTGCCAAGTAGAAGAGCCGTCAAAACCCCACTCTGGAAAATCTTCAAGACTATTGGCAGACACCTTATTTAATATTCGTGTTTTAGCTCTTAGTTCTTGAGTCGGCGTAGCACCGTCTAACCATAGATACTCTGCTGTTGCTAATACTTTAACATCGCTATCTTGTTTAGAAAAACCCATTTTTTACTCCTTTAAAAGGCGTTTTTAAACACAGTCACCTGTGTTTATTTTTTCATAATTAAAAAGAGAATTCCCAAAAAACTCTGCTTTGTCAATGTCCTGTCTTATTAAAAACTGTAGCTGCGTTTTTATTTTGAAGTTACAAGGTTTTGAGTACTTAGTGCAACCAAGACACCGTTGTGAGCTTAGTACAAAAAATCCTCTTTTAGCATAAATCCCTTTCCGCTACAGCTAGTGCATTTTTCACTGGCTCTAGATAGAAGACTGGGCCCCTTGCGCTTACGACTAATTTCTATTATTCCCAAATCCGAAACGGGGTAACAGCGCGTGTAAGACTGATCGACTTTAAAAGCATTTTGTAAGTGTTCTAATAATTGTAACTTATGTTCCTCTTGTTCCATATCAATAAAGTCTATAAAAATGAGACCGCCGCAGGCGCGCAATATAATTTGTGACACAGCCTCTGTAGCCGCTTCTTTGTTAATTTGAAATACAAACTCTTCGGGGCTGTGTTTGCTAGTGGTATTTGTGCCCGTGTTTACATCAATGCTAATTCCCATCTCTGTTTCTTCAATCACTAAATAGGCCCCAGACTTTAACCATACTTTTTTGTTAAATAATTGCTGCACTGATTTGCTAATTCCCACACTAGAAAATAAATTGTCTGTTAGTTGTAGCTTTAAAGTACTTTGTAAAAAAGGAAAAGAGTTTTTTAGTATTTGGTTAAGACTATTAAAGCTGTCTTCGTTGTTAACAATAATTTCGTCAATAGGGTGTACTAACAAGTCTCGCAAATAGGTTTCCATGTGCTGCGCCTGCACAAGACAGCTTCCTTTTGCAACAGAGGAGAAATTATTTTGCAAATTTTCCCATGTGTTTTTTAAGTGCAATAAATCTCGCTCTAACTCCTCTAAAGAAACAAACTCTGCAGCCGTTCTAAAAATTACAGAGGCCTCTTCGTTTAAGTCTTCAAACCATTGAGTAAGTTGCGTTTTTTTTTCTTCGTTAACAAATTTGCGCGAAAACTTAACGGCTTTAGTTACCGCCCTAGGAATAAATACCAAATACGCCCCCGCTAAAGTAATGTGCGTGCTTAATCGCATAGCCTTATTTCCAATAGCCGCCTTGCGAACCTGCAGCATTAAGTTATCCCCTGGGCTAAGAACGCTTTCAATATTAAGAGGGTTGTTTAAATCTTGATTTTCTCTAATTTCTTGCACATCTTTTTCGTACAAAAAGCCTGGCTTATCCATGCCAAAATCTACAAAAGCAGAGCGAATACTTTTTACTACTCTGTTTACTGTACCTTTATAAATAGAGCCCACAAACAATGGCTCTTTAAGATAATGAAACCAAAACTGTTTCAGTGTGTTGCCCTGTACAAACGCCACCTGTTCTGTACTAGCCTTTCTGTTAATGACCAACCTATTCATTTGCCAAGTCCTTTCTTTTTTTATATGTCTATACACCATGAATACTATACAAGCAAAGAAAGCCTCCTCCCAAGAAATAGCTAGCAAAATAGACCACACACTTTTAAAGCCCGAGGCTAGCCAAAAACAAATTTTAAATCTGTGCCGCGAGGCCATAGACTACGGTTTTTATTCGGTCTGCATTCCTCCTTGTTTTGTAAAGCGCGCTGTTACTTTTTTTAAAACCACTAAACCCACCCCAGTTAATCCTCCAAAAATTTGCACCGTAATTGGATTTCCCCTTGGTTATAACTCCACAAAAATAAAAGTCGCCGAAACCCTACAAGCCTTAAATGATGGTGCTGTAGAAATTGACATGGTTATTAATATTTCTGCTTTAAAAAATCAAGAATTTCAATATGTAGAAGAAGAAATTAAAAATATTTTATCTGTGTTAGAAAAACACAACAAAGACAATGTCCTTAAAGTCATTATAGAAACGGCCCTTTTAACAGAGCAAGAAATTACTCAAGCCACAAAAATTATACAAAACACAAAGGCTCACTATATAAAAACTTCCACGGGTTTTTCCACTAGAGGGGCCTGCATAGAAGATATAAAAATCATAAAGGCTGCCCGCGCCTATGATAAAAGCCGACTACGCATAAAAGCCAGTGGCGGCATTAAAAGCTTTACTCAGGCAAAAGAATATTTAAAAATGGGAGTGGACCGACTGGGGCTTAGCTCTGGGGTAGAAATTATAAAAGAAATTTCTCAATAGCTACCTTTTAAATACAGTATTGGCTTAATTACCTAGATGCATTGATGCCAGGAAAGTAAAATATGTTTAACCCTGTAGAATTAATTTTAAAAAAACAATCCGGCAAGCACCACAGCGATGAAGAGTTAAGCTTTTTAATAAACGCTTATGCCAAAGGGCTTATGCCAGACTACCAGTTTAGTGCATGGCTTATGAGTGTTTTTTTTAAAGGAATGAATGAACAAGAGGTTTCTCAATTAATAACCTTGTACAAAGACTCAAGCGCTACTTTAAAATTAAATTCTTCTGTTGCTGTAGACAAACATAGTACCGGTGGGGTGGGTGATAAAACCTCTCTACTTGTTGCGCCCATTGTTGCCGCTTGTGGTTTAGATGTCCCCATGATCACCGGCCGTGGCTTAGGGCATACGGGAGGAACGCTAGATAAGCTAGATAGTATTGAACATTTTAATACGCAAATTTCTTTAGAAGAAATGACCTCGCAAGTAAAAGAAATTAATGTTGCCGTTATTGGGCAAACGCCAGAAATTTGCCCTTTGGATAAAAAAATATACGCACTTCGCGATGTTACAGGAACAGTGGCCTCTATCCCTTTAATTTGTGCAAGCATTTTATCAAAAAAAGCTTGCGAAGATTTAAAAGCTTTAGTTTTAGATGTTAAATTTGGGTCGGGAGCTTTTATGCAAAATTATAAAGACTCTAAAAGGTTAGCTATTGCGCTAAAAAAAGCGGGAGAAAAATTTGGAATGAAAATAACCGCTTTGCTTACCAACATGAACCAGCCCTTAGGTCGGTTTAGCGGTAATGCTTTAGAGGTAAAAGAGTGTTTTGATATTTTAAATAATCAAACTTGCATAGAAAAAGATTATGATTTTTATCAACCCACTAAAGAATTAAGTCTTCAGCTAAGTGCTCATATGCTTTCTTTAACTCTTCCTAACACCTCCGTGGAGCAAGGCTATAAAAAATGCAAGCATGCCCTAGAATCAGGCCTGGCTTTACAAAAATTTAACGCCCTTTTAGTTGCTCAAGGCTGTAAAAAAACCTTTTTGCCCAACCAATTGCCTCAAGCCAAATGCCATTACAAAATAACTAGCACAGAAGAGGGTTTTGTAGAAAGTATTAATACTCGCTCCCTTGGGTTTTTAAATATCGCTTTAGGTGCAGGTAGAAAAGCCATTACGGATAAGATAGACTATGCTGTTGGTTTTGAAATGCATTGTTATATTGGACAATATGTAAAAAAAGGGCAAAGCTTAATGCGGCTACATTTAAATAAAGAAGAACAAGGAAAAGAGCTTGAGGAGCAATTTCGCCAAGCTTTTCAATTTTCAAAAACAGAAGTGCAAGAAGAGCCCTTAATTAAAGAAATTTTATAAATGACATTTAAATAAAAACGGAAAAAATATGCATACTTATATTTCAGATTTAAAAAATTATGTAGGAAAAAAAGTAACTCTAAAGGGTTGGGTATATAACTCTCGCTCTTCTGGAAAAATTAAATTTTTGCTGTTAAGAGACGGTACTGGTTTATGCCAATGCATTTACTTTAAAGGCGAGTGTCAAGAAAGCGCTTTACAAGACTTTTCTCAATTAACTCAAGAAACAACAGTGGAGGTTACAGGAGTAGTTCGCGAAGAACCCCGCAGCCCCGGAGGCGTAGAGTTGGGTGCAGACACTTTAAAAATTTTACACCTTACTAAAGATTTTCCCATTTCTCCCAAAGAACATGGTGTAGATTTTTTAATGAATAACCGCCACCTATGGGTGCGGTCTAAAAAACAAACCGCTATTTTACGCATTCGTGCAGAAGTTACCTCTGCTATTTATGATTTTTTTAATGGTCGAGGCTTTACCTTAGCTGATGCTCCTATTTTTACCCCTAATGCTTGCGAGGGAACTAGTACTTTATTTGAAACACAATACTTTGATGAAAAAGCTTACCTGTCGCAAAGCGGGCAGCTTTATATGGAGGCCATGGCCGCCGCCTTAGGCAAAGCTTATTGTTTCGGCCCCACTTTTCGCGCAGAAAAATCAAAAACCCGTCGCCATTTAATTGAGTTTTGGATGGTAGAACCCGAGGTAGCTTTTGCTAACTTAAAAGACAATATGGAACTAGCCGAACACTTTGTAGAATATATTGTGCAAAGGGTTTTAAAAAATAAAAAAGAGGAATTAAAAACCCTAGAAAGAGACACTTCTGCTTTAGAAAAAATAAAAGCCCCTTTTCCAAAACTACATTATAAAGAAGCTGTAGAAATTTTACTAAAAAAGAACCCTAACTTTAAAGAGGGCGACGACTTTGGCGCACCCGACGAAACGATTATTAGTTCTCAATTTGATAAACCTGTTTTTGTACACCACTATCCCACTGCCATTAAGGCGTTTTACATGAAAGAAGAAGAGTCTGACCCTACTTACTCTTTAAGCTGCGACCTTTTAGCTACAGAAGGCTATGGCGAAATTATTGGGGGAGGACAAAGGGAAGATAGACTAAAAGTTTTAGAGAAAAAAATTAAAGAGCATGACTTAAACCCCGAACATTTAAAATGGTACACAGACTTAAGAAAATATGGCGCTTTTCAAAGTGCTGGGTTTGGGCTGGGCTTAGAAAGAACAGTTGGTTGGATTTGTGGGCTACCTCATGTGCGCGAAACCATCGCCTTTCCTAGAATGTACGGAAGGCTTTATCCTTAAAAATTATTTTCTTTCCAAATTCTATTCCAAACCGTTTTTATTTCACTAAGTTGCGGCCTAAAAAACACTCTCTTAGGTGCTGTAGGTTTATAGCGCTTACTTTTGCTCTCTCTTTGTGCCACTCTATATTGAAAATAATAGTGGTTCGACCAACCCATTCTTAAATCCATCACTTTAAGAGTGTGCTTTTTGTTATTTGGCGCTACTGCATAAAACCCATGGCTAAAGTACTTCATCTTTTTTATTGTGGAGTTTTTTTCTAAGCCTGTTAATAATTTTAAATTACGATCATGGCTTTTAAAATGAATGGCTAAGTTTTTATCAAAAACCGATCCGAAACCTTCATAGTATTTTTCTTTTTTTAAAACCACCACCCTCCATAAAAAACTATTAAAATAAGTGGGCCCAACAAAAATTTTTTGATAAATAATATTTTGTTTTTTTAACTCTGTAACCGCCCTTTGCAAAACCCACTGTTGTGCTAAAAAGGCCCACAATAAATAACCAGTGCTTAACACCAAGCCCAAAGTAGCCCAGCGATAAGCATTTTTTTGTTTTGCAAAAAAAGCCAACACCATTGTTAATAAAAAAGGGAGTGTATACAAAGGGTCTACAATAAAAACACTTCCCAAAAATAAAGGACCTCCTCCTAAGGGCCAAAAT
>JAAOIK010000004.1 GCA_015163855.1 Pseudobdellovibrionaceae bacterium | reverse complement strand
AGATTTAATTTTAAGCTCTTGCTCTAGCCATATTCATTTTTCTGATTTTCAAGATATTATAAATCAAGCCCTTTCTGCTAATCGTAAAAAAGCACAAGTTTTGCGCCTATCTAGCCAAGGCTTTGATCATCCCTATTTGCAATCTATGCCCCATGGGCAGTATTTAAAATTTACGCACTTAAAGTTAAGTTCTTAGCTTTTGTAAATTTCGTTTTTAAGTATTTAACTTTTTATTAGCTTTGCTTTTTATTTTTTATATCTAAAGCTTTTTTGTAAATAATTAAAGCTTGAATGGCCGAGGGGTTAACCCCGCTAATTCTGCTAGCTTGACCCAAGGTAAGCGGTTGCACGGTTTTTAATTTTTCCACCTCTTCGTTAGATAAACCTTTAACTAGACTATAGTCTAAGGTTGTTTCTAACTTCATGTTCTCTAGTTTTCTAGCACGGCTTACCCTTTCTTCTTGCAATTTAATATAGCCCTCGTACTTAACTTGCACCTCTACGGGGTAGTGAATGTTTTCTTCGTATTGCGTCTCTAGCCCAAAGTCTAGCAAGTTTTTGTAATGAACAGGCACTCTTTTTAAAAAATCTGCTAAAGAAATTTGTTTATGGATAGGCGAAAAGTTGTGTTGTTTTAACTTTTCTAAGGTAGGGGGGTTGGGAACCATTTTAATTTGTTTAATTTCGTTATAAAAGGCTTTTTGCTTTTCTAAAATGCTAGACAGGTGGCAAAAGTCACTTTTAGTAATTAACCCCGCCTGAAAAGAGGTGTCAGCCATTCGCTTTATAACATTGTCTTCACGCAAAACTAATCGATGCTCTGCTCTTGAAGTAAGCATTCGGTAAGGTTCTTTAGTCCCTTTAGTTACCAAGTCGTCAATTAAAACTCCGATATAAGATTTGTCTCGACCTAAAATAAAAGGCTCTTTGTTTTTTAGTTTATTGCTAGCATTAACCCCTGCCATCAACCCCTGACAAGCGGCCTCTTCATACCCGCTGGTTCCATTAATTTGTCCTGCAAAATATAAATTAGCTATGGCTTTTGTTTCTAAAGTGGCGCGAACCTGTAGGGGGTTAAAAAAATCGTATTCCACCGCATAGCCTGGTTTTAAAATTTTTACATTCTCTAGGCCTGCAATAGTTTTTAAAAATTGTAATTGTATTTCTTCTGGCAAAGAGGTCGAAAGGCCTTGTAAATAAATGCTGTTTCCACCAAGGGTTTCTGGCTCTAAAAAAGTTAAGTGTCGGTCTTTGTCTTTAAAGCGCGAAATTTTATCTTCTATGCTAGGGCAGTATCTAGGCCCCGCCCCCTTAAGACCTCCAACATAAATAGGGGACTTGTCAAAGTTGTTTCGAACAATGTCGTGCGTTTTTTCATTAGTGTAGGTGCTGTGACATAAAACTTGTTGTAAAGCTAACTGGTTGCTAGATTTAAAACTCAGTGGCGTAAATTTATCATCGCCTTTTTGCACTTTGGTTTTTTCCCAATTAATACTATTGCCATCTAAACGGGGAGGCGTACCGGTTTTTAATCGCGTTACCAAAAACCCTTGCTCGGCTAATTGATCAGACAAACCCACCGTAGCTTTTTCGTTTACGCGGCCACCCGAAACACGCTTGTCACCAATATGTAAAATTCCCCGCATAAAAGTACCTGTGGTTAAAATCACAGACTTTGAAAAAATTTGTGCGTCGTCTTTTAAAACCACGCCCTCTACTTTTTGATTATTTAATAATAAACTTTTTACTTCTGCTTCTTTTATGGTTAAGTTTTTTTGCGTGCTTAAAAAATTTTGCACCGTTTTAGAATAAATAGTTTTATCACACTGTGCCCTAGAGCCCCTAACCGCCGGGCCTTTACTTTGATTTAACTTTTTAAACTGTATGCAAGATTGATCAGCCGCCTGTGCCATAAAGCCACCCAACAAATCAATTTCTTTTACAATATGCCCTTTACCTAAACCTCCAATGGAAGGATTGCAGCTCATAAAAGCGATAGTGTCCGTCGAGCTAGTTAATAAAAGCGTATTATTACCAAGGCGTGCTGTGGCAAGAGCAGCCTCAACCCCCGCATGCCCTCCCCCTACAATAATAATGTCAAATTGGTTTTTCATATTCTGTTACTTGTTTATGTTACAGAAGGGGCTTTGTCACTAATGGTTTTGTTAATTAAACCCCAGCCCATTACTTTCCCAAACAAAACTGCTTAAACACCTTGTCTAAAATTTGATCGTCAAAGTCTTTTCCTAAAATATTATAAATATTAAGTAAAACTTCTTGCAGCTCAAAAGCAATAAATTCTAGATCCTTTTTTTCTTTAAACATAGTCATAGCTTTTTTAGTGTGGCCTTGGGCCTTAGTTAATAAGTCAAAATGCCTGGCCTGTAAAATAACTGCCGATTCCCCTTGGTGTTGAGATGTAATAAATTGTTTTAAAAAATTTATTAAGGGTATTAAGCTTTCTTTTTGTTTTGCGCTAGTTAAAAAACACTTATCTTTACCAGGAGCTTTTATGTTTAAAGAGGCAAAACTTTTTTCTATGCAAGTATAAAATAGTTTTAAATTAAACGAAGGGTTTAAGTCGGTTTTGTTAGCAATAAATAAACAGCGATCAAAGTTTTTTACATTTAAACGATTTAATAAGTTTGTTATATCTGCTTCTAAAAAGTTTTTAGAAATATCAAACATGCAGAAAATAAAATGGGCTTTTGCTATTTTTGCTTTTGCGTTTTTAATGCCTTCTTGCTCAATGCAATCCTTGCTGTCTCGCAGGCCTGCTGTATCAACCAGCGTTACGGGTAAACCTTCTAAATTTATTGTTTCTTCTAAAAAATCTCGAGTGGTTCCCTCTTGAGGGGTAACAATGGCTCTGTCTTTTTTTAAAACAGCATTAAATAAACTCGATTTTCCCACATTGGGCTTTCCCGCCAAGGCTACAAATAACCCCTCTTTAAATAAACAGGCTTTATTGTAACTATCTAGTAAAGTTTGTATCTCTTGGTAAATGCTTTTTGTTTGTTTTAAAAGTTCTTTTAACGAGCTGACCTCTAGCTCTTCTAAAGAAAAATCAATGTTTGCCTCTAGTTGCGCTAACACTTCTATCAGTTTTTTTTCTATACTTTTTAATAAAACAGAACCTTCTCCCTCTATTTGTCGTAAAGATAATTGGGCCATGGTTTTATTTTGGCTTTCAATTAGTGACAAAATGCCTTCGGCCTGTGTTAAGTCGATTCTTCCGTTTAAAAAAGCCCTGTAGGTAAACTCTCCCGGCTCGGCTAAGCGAAGCCCGCTGCTAATTAGTAAATTTAAAATTTGGTAGCTGCTTTGCAAACCGCCATGGCAAGAAATTTCTACGCTTGGCTCTGTGGTAAAAGACCGGCCTTTTTCAAAGTAAGTAACTAGTACTTCATCAATTTTTTTTCCATTTTCAAAGTCTTGAAAAAAACCATAGTAAACTTGGTGAGATTGAATTTTACTATTTTTTAAAAAAGGACAAAAACGAGTAACCGCCGATAGACTTTGGTTGCCGCTAACTCTAAGCACTGCAATGGCACCTCTACCAGGGGAGGTGGACAGTGCACAAATAGTATCTTCGTCATTGCGAAACATAAATGCTTATATTCCGGCAATTATTTATTATAGTTTGCTTCCGACTGAGAATCTACATTATGTTCTAAGGTATTGTAATTTACCTCTTCTTCTTTATCTTCTTTATCTTCTCTGTTTTCTCTGTTTTCTACAGGCTCTTTTTTATTAAAAGGCTTTTTTGTATTTTTTCGTGCGTCTGGTCTTCGTGCGTCTGGTCTTTTAGAACCTTTTATAACTAATTTAATTTTTTTATAATCGCTGTTTCCAATGGAAATAGCTTCCACTTCTTTGTCTTCAGAAAAAAACTGATGAATTAATCTGCGGTTTTTAGCAGACAAAGGGTCAAAGTAGGCAGGTTTATTCTTGCTTAAAACCGCTTTTTTTAATTTTTCTGCTTGCTTCATTAAATTGGCTTCAAAGTCTTCTCTAAAAGAGCCCACATTAGCAACAACATAATATCTGTCTTCAAATTGCTTATGTTGAATAATTCGAATTAAAAACATTTGCAAAGAATCTAAAAGTTGTCCGTTTTTTTGTGTTAGCAAGTTTTCATCTTCTCCAAAAAAATCAATAGTAATAGTATTGTCTTTTTCGCCCATATCAAAAGACAACTGAAAGTCGGCTTTTTCAATAATTCCCTCTAAGGTGTCTGCAACTAAATCTACAGCTCCTCTTTTTTTTCCTTTAAAAATACGATCTAAAAAACTCATGTCTTCTCCTTTATATAATAATAGTGTTTTTATGCTTTTACTTTTACAAAATAATATTGCTGCAATAACCCTAACCCAGCATTTACAAACATATATAGTGTTAAACCACTAGGTAACCCAAACATAAAAAAAGTAAATACAATAGGCATCATTAACATAATTTTAGCTTGAGCCGGCTCTAAATTGCTTGGTGTCAGCTTTTGTTGTAAAAAAATAGTTAATCCAGAAAGCACGGGAAACAAATAAAAAGGGTCTTTTGTGCTAAGGTCTGTAATCCAAAAAATAAACGGGGATTGATAAAGCTCCACGCTTTCTCCCAAAACTTGAAAAAGAGCGAAAAAAATAGGCATTTGTAACAACATGGGTAAGCAGCCCGATAAAGGGTTTACTTTATGGTTCTTCATTAAAGCCATCATTTCTTGGTTTAACCGCACTTTATCGTCTTTGTGCTTTTCTCTTAAGGCTTTAATTTTAGGTTGCACCAACTGCATAGACTTCATGCTGTTAAAAGATAAAATATTAATAGGAAGTAAAACCGTCCTTACTAAAACGGTTAGTAAAATAATAGCCAAGCCCCAGTTGTGCACAAAACCAAAAATCCACTCTAGCAGTTTTAAAATAAAACTGGCTGTTCCGTTAAAAAAACCAAAATCAATGGTGTCAGAAAGTTGAGGGTCTACTTTAGCAAAAATAGCGTTAGATTTAGGGCCAAAGTAAGTTAGGTATTTTAACTCTAAATTTCTTTTGTTGTTGGGAATAATATAGCTGTATACTATTTTTGCCGCATTATCTTGTTTTAAAATTTGAAAGTTTACATTAGATAATAAATCCGATTTTTCTAAAAAAACTGAAGTAAAGTAACGGCTACCCACAGAAAGCATTTTTATTCCCGAAATAGTTTTATTAGTGTTTTGTGTTTCTTCTAATAAAGTTTCTTCAGAAAAGCTCCATCTTTCTTTTTCTTTTAAATTAGAAATAAATATTTTTTTAGTGTCGTTAAAGCTGCTAAGCTTTGTGGCTTCTTTACTTAGCGTTTCTTTCGTATATAGCCCAATCGAACTAATGGCTTTGTTTGAACTTTTAACCTTTAGGCTAACCTCCACAGAGTAGCTCTCTGGCTTTACTGTAAATACTTTTTCAACCCTTGTGCCGCTTGTATTTGCAACCCCTTTCCACTGGTTTTTGCTAATCGGCGTAATGTGAAAATGTAAATCTTCGCCATCGTATAAAAAGCTAGAAAAAAATTGGCTTTTTTCGTCGCCAAGACGAATGTTTTTTTGCTTATGGTCTTTATACTTTTTTAACACTACATTTTTTATAGCCATTCCCTTAGAGGAGATATCAAAGGATAAAAAAGGAGTTTGCACAAAAAACAGCTTCTCTTTTTTTGCAAAAGCTTTTTTATGGGTCTTTTTTGTTTGCTCTGCTTTTTTAGAAATTGCTGACAATAATTGCTGTTGTTTTTTCGTATTGTTGTTATTTTCTACTGCGCTAATTTTTTGCGCTTTATAATTTTTTGGATATTTTTGTACTAAGTGCTGTTGCCAAAAAAACCAAATTACAGAAACTAAAACAATAGCAAAAATAGTTTTAAAATCAAAAAAAGTGTTTTTTTCATTCATGAGAGCAGCCTTTTTGTATTGGGTCATAGCCCGATCTTCCAAAAGGGTGACAAGAAAACACCCGCTTAAAGGTTAGTTTAAGGGCTCCAAAAACAGTGTGCTTTTTAAAGGCCTGTTGTGCATATTCAGAACAGCTAGGGTAAAATCGGCAGGCCCCTCCCAAATAAGGAGATAAAAAACATCGATAAAAATAGATAAAAAAAGAACAAATCCAGGACAGCTTTGTTGTAAAGCTATTTTTGAATGTGTTGTAAGGCTTTTTTAAGCTGAGAGGAAAATATTTCATAGTTTAATTTTTTGTAAAAATCTTTTTTTTGTCTTAAAAATATAATGTTTATATCATAGTTGCTTAGGTCTTTATATTCGCTAGAGATAACACGACACCATCTTTTTAAACGATTGCGAATAACAGCTTTAGCAAGATAAGAGGGTGTAGTCCATGCAAATCGTGAATAAGTATAAGGGTTTTTTTTATAGCTAAATAATACCCATTTGGCTGGGCGAAAAGTATTTCCGTTTTTTTTTAAATTACTAAAATCTTCTTTTAATTTTAAAGTAACTAGTTTGCTTTTATTACTTTCCACCAGCTTCAACAACTAATCTTTTTCGCCCTTTTGCTCTACGGCGATTAATTACATCTTTGCCAGCAGCGGTTTCCATTCTAGAGCGAAAACCGTGCTTTCTTTTTCTTCTTAAATTACTAGGTTGGTATGTGCGTTTCATTTTTTTCTCCAGCTTTTCTGAAAGCTCCAAACAAGACCGTATAAAAACATAGTAATAATATTTGGTCAAGATATTGCTTTTTTTTCTTGCCTATGGTAGAAATTTTTCACACCCAGATAAGCTCAAGTAAACTTACATTATTAAATGATTTAATCTTTAGGATATTTTTTGAAAAAGCAACAATGTGCGGGGATTTGGAGTTTAGTAAAATCCAATATTTTAGAAAAAAATAAAGACAATACGCCGTTAATTATGTGGTTTAAAACCACAGAGCTAATGGGTGTCTTAGAGGATGCCGAGAAAACCGTGGAGTTTTCTTTGTCTGTGCCCTCTGAATTACACAAAGATTGGATTAATACTAACTTAATTGATATTATTTTTTCTGAAATTAGCAAAAGCTATCCTGATACTTTTAAGGTCAGTATTCATATAAAAAATCATGATAACCTAGAAAATACAAACACTTATCAAAATATTCCCGAAGCCATTGAGGTTAATTCGCCAGTTAAAATACCTAGTCCTGGTCAAAATTATATTGGGTTACAAAAAGACTATGTTTTTTCTAAGTTTGTAGTGGGCAGAAACAATGAATTTGCCCATGCCGCCTGTTATGCCATAGCTCAAAAGCCAGGAACTACAAACTATAACCCTTTATTTATTTGTGGCCCTACAGGGATGGGTAAAACGCACCTTTTAAATGCTGTTGGCAATCATATTAGAGAAAACTATCCAGAAAAAAAGATTTTATATACCACTGCCGAAAACTTTTTAAATGATTTTTTAAAATCCATTAAACATCAGCAAATGGATCGCTTTCGTCAAAAATACAGAGAAAGTGTGGAAATATTGCTAATAGACGATGTGCAGTTTTTAGCAAAAAAATTAGGCATTCAAGAGGAGTTTTTTAATATTTTAAACCATTTTTTTGCAAATAACCAACAGGTGGTTGTGGCAAGTGACAAAATGCCTAAAGATATTAATGGTTTAGAAGAAAGGATTCGTACTCGTTTAGAATGGGGTTTGGTGGCAGATATTCATATGCCTGATTTAGAAACTCGAATTGCTATTTTAAGATACAAAGCAGAACAGTATAAAATTTCCCTCCACTCTAATATTATTGAATATATTGCAAAAATATCAAAACGCTCTATTCGCGAATTAGAAGGTAATTTAAATAAGATTAAAATTTTTTCTGATTTTAAAAAAAGCTCTTATAATGATTCTAGTACTATTACCTTAGATTTTGTTAAAAAAACTTTAGTTAATCATATTAGTGAAGAAAAGCTGACTATAGAAGAAGTGCAAAAAATGTGTTCCAGTTACTTTAAATTAAACATTAAGGATTTAAAGTCTAAGTCTCGTAGTAAAAATATTGTAACAGCGCGTCAGTCCGCTATGTTTTTAATGCGTAAGTACCTTAATATTTCTCTTATGGACATCGGAAAGGCTTTTGGAGGAAAAGACCATACCACGGTCATTAACGCTATCCGCCGTGTGGAAGATAAAATGACAAAAGATGCTAGTTTTAATAAAGATCTTAATAGTTTAGAAACGGAAATACAGAATTTCACAGGTATGTGAATGTGAATTGTGGGAAAGCCTGTGGAAAAGCCTGTTAACAAAAATGTGTGTATAGTTTTCACCATTTATTTGCTTGTATAACTGCTTTTATTAACAACTTAATACACAAGGAAAGCCAAAGAATTTTAATGACTTAACGCTAAAATCAGAATATACAAAGGCCTACTACTACTACTATTAATATATATATATATAATAGAAAACAAGAATATGAAAATAAGTATAAAAAAACAAAATATATTAAAGTTATTAAATAAAGTACAAAGCATAGTGGAACGAAAGAACCACATGCCTATTTTAGCTAATGTCTTGTTAGAGGCAAAAGAGGGCTTTCTTTTTATTTATGCCACTAATTTAGAAGTTAGCTTAATTGATAAGACTGTTTGTAAAATAGAAAAAGAAGGCAAAACGGTTGTTAACTCTAAAAATTTATTTGAAATTATTAAAGAGCTTCCTGATGAAGAGGTTATTTTATCTAAAAATGAAACTAATAATTGGTTAAAAATAAAACAAAATAAGTCTAATTTTGATTTAGTAGGATTGGATGTTAAAAAGTACCCCATATTTCCATCATATAATATGAAGAATACTTTAAAATTTTCTAAAAATAATTTTTTAGAAATGTTAGAAAAAACTTTTCACAGTATTTCTAATGACGAAACTAGATACCATTTAAACGGTGTATTTTTTTCTAACAGAGAAACAGAAAAATCTAAAGACTATGTTATGGTATCTACCGATGGGCATAGATTAAGTTTAGTAGAAAGTTTAAATGAAAATAAAGAACAAGTAAATTTAGAAGGAATTATTGTTCCAAAAAAAGGTTTATCAGAAATAAAAAAAATATTTGATATAGAAAAAGAAATAGAGAATTTTAAAATTTCTATAGAAAAAGCACAAATAGTAGTATCTTTAAATCACACTATACTAATTATCCGTTTAATAGATGGTAAATTTCCCGACTATAATAAATTTATACCAAAAAAAACAAAGCAAAAAGCTACAATTAATAAAGAAGTTTTTTTATCCGCTTTAAAAAGAGTCTCTTTGCTGTCTAATCAAAAATCAAAAAACATTACTATAGAGTTTAATAAAGACACTTTAAAAATGAATGCAAACAATGCAGAAATGGGCAATGCAGAAGAAGAAATCCCCATAGCATACTCGGGGGATAATATTGTCGCCGGGTTTAATGCTAGATTTTTAATTGAAGCTTTAAGTACCATAAAAGAAGAAGAAATTCTTTTTTATGTTAAAGATAAAATTTCCCCAGGTCTTTTAACACCAATAAAAAATACAAAGTTTAAGTATGTAATTATGCCTATGCGAATTTAAACTTTATGTTTATTGAAAATATAGATTTAACTTACTTTAGAAATTTTAAAAAAACCAATTATACATTTAACCCAAGCATTAATATTTTTGTTGGATTAAATGGAAAAGGGAAAACTAATTTATTAGAATCCTTATATTTGCTAAGCTCCTCTTCTTCTTTTAGAAATACTACTCCAGGTTGTTTTATTAATAGTAATGAAGAAGCGCCATATTCTAATATTAAAGCAACCATTAATAACGATACATTAACCGAGCTAAAAATTTTATTTCAAGATAATAAAAAAAAGTATTTCATTCACAATAAACCAAGCAGTTTTAAAAAATTTAAAATAATTAACTCTATTGTTTTTAACCCAGAAAGCTTATCTTCTGTAAAAGGAAGTGCCGAAACTAAAAGGCAGTTAATTGATGAAATTTTATGTTCAATATCCTTATCAAATAATGAGGTATATACAAACTTCAAAAAAATTTTAAAGCAAAGAAATGCTTTATTCTTTGACAGCAAAAAAGAAAAAATTAGCCAAGATAAGGCTCAATTATTAAAGCCTAGCTTAGATGAAGTTTTTATAAAGTGGGCTACAGAATTAACCGTTTTGCGGCTAAAGCTATTAAGCAATCTTCACGATTTTTTTCAAGACACTTTTAGCGCTATTTATCATAACAAAGATGTTAAAGTAGCCTTTAATTACTGTATTTCTTCTAAAAATGTTCAGTCTTGGAAAGAAGAAGAAATTGCTTCTTTTTTAAAAGAGCAAATAAAAGAAAAAGAGGCTGCAGAATGGGCCTATGGTTCTAGTTTAGTAGGCCCTCATAAGCATGAAATTAGCTTTTTAATGAACAGAAAAGACTCACGCTATTACAGCTCTCAAGGGCAGCAAAAAACCTTAATTTTATCTTTAAAAATCGCTCAAATGATGTACTATTATAAAGTTAATAAAAGCTACCCTATTTTATTATTAGATGATGTTCATTCGGAGCTAGATTATACAGTTAGACAATACTTAATGCGTTTTTTAAATAACATAAAAACTCAAATTTTTTTAACAACTACGGATATTCAATTTTTGGAAGGGTTTAGTAAAAAAGGAAAAATTTTTAAAATAGAGTAAAGATAGAGGTTTTATGAGTACTAATTATGACGCTTCCTCCATTCAGGTTTTAGAAGGTTTAGAGGCGGTAAGAAAGCGACCAGGTATGTATATTGGTGACACCACAAACAGAGGGTTTCATCATTTAGTTACAGAAATTGTGGATAATTCTGTGGATGAGTCTTTAGCTGGTCATTGCAGCAAAATTATAATTTGTTTAAATGCTGATGGTTCAATAAGCGTAGAAGATAATGGCCGTGGTATTCCTGTAGATCAACATAAAACAGGAAAGTCGAGCTTAGAAGTAGTTATGACTGTTCTTCATGCCGGAGGAAAGTTTAATAGCGATACTTATAAAGTTTCTGGTGGGCTACATGGTGTTGGTGCTTCTGTAGTTAACGCGTTATCTAGTTATTTAAAAGTAGAAGTAAAACGAAATAATTTTGTTTGGGAACAAGAATATGAAAAAGGAGTTCCCATATCTAAAGTAGAAAAATTAGGAGCTACTGAAAGTACAGGAACAAAAATTTCTTTTAAACCAGACGCCAGTATATTTGATTCTGACTGTAATTTTGATTTAAATATTTTATCAAAACGATTTAGAGAAATGGCCTTTTTAAATGCTGGCCTAGAAATTATTTTAAAAGACGAAGTTAGTAAAAAAACACAAGTGTTTAAATACGAAAACGGGTTAATTGATTTTATTAACCACTTAAATCAAAGTAAAAAAAGTTTACATAGCGAAGTAATTTATTTTACTGGAGAAAAAGATTCGATAGAGGTAGAAATTGCTATGCAGTGGACAGATTCTTACTCAGAATCGGTTTATACTTATTGCAACAATGTAAATACTCCCGAGGGAGGAACACATTTATCAGGATTTAAAAAAGCCTTAACAAGAACAGTAAACTCCTCGTCTATTTTAAAAAAAATTAGTAAAGATTCTAAAGTAAAACTAGAGGGCGAGGATATTAGAGAAGGTTTGACCGCCATTATTAGCGTAAAGGTAATAGACCCTCAGTTTGAAGGGCAAACAAAAACCAAATTAGGAAACCGAGAAGTTGTTGCTGCTGTAGAAAGTTTATTAGGCGATAAACTAAAAGACTGGTTAGACTCCAATCCAAACTCTAGCAGAACCATTATTGGCAAATGCGTAGATTCTGCAAATGCCAGAATGGCAGCAAGAAAAGCTCGCGAGCTTACTCGTAGAAAATCGGCCTTAGATTCTAATTCTTTGCCTGGCAAAATGGCAGACTGCCAAGAAAGAGACCCCGCACTTTGCGAACTGTACTTGGTGGAGGGAGATTCGGCAGGGGGTTCTGCCAAACAAGCGAGAGATAGAAAAACACAAGCTATTTTACCGCTGAAGGGTAAAATTATTAATGTAGAAAAAGCCAGATTTGATAAAATGATTTCTAACGAGGAAGTAAGAATGCTTATTTCTGCTCTTGGAGTGGGGATAGGAAAAGAGAATAAAGATTTAACAAAACTGCGGTACCATAAAATCATTATTATGACCGATGCCGATGTGGATGGGTCGCACATTAAAACATTGTTACTAACTTTTTTATATAGACAATACCCCGAATTAATTGAACACGGATATGTTTATGTTGCTCAACCACCTTTGTACCGTGTGAAAAAAAGCAAATCAGAAACTTATTTAAAAGATGAAATAAAGTTGTCAGAATATTTATTTAAAAATAGTGTTGATAAAATAAAGATAAAAAATTTAAAACAAGAAATGGGAAAAGACGATTTAAATGAATTTATTTTAAATATTCAAAAATTTAAAAAGTTAATAAGTATTTTGTCTTCTAAATATGAAGTAAAATTTTTAAACTTTTTTCTACAAAGCCAATTGCCATTAAAAACTATTTTAGAAAGCAAGGAAAACACTTTAAACAGTTTTGAAGCTTTAAAAAAAGAAGTTAGCAAAAAAACGGAATTTGAAGATAACGATGTTTCTAACTTAAAAGTAGAAATAAAAGAAAATACCGAATACAAAAGCAATGATCTTATTATTAGCTACGATCAGTTTGGCATTGCTAAAAAAAATACCTTTGATCAAAAATTTATTAGCTCTTTAGATTGGATTGAATTAAGAAAAATTACTGAAACATTAAAAACCACGACAAGCTTGCCGTTACAGGTAGAATTTTCTGCCAACACTGAAGAGGAGTTTAGCTCTTATGTAGAATTTTATGATGCGGTTATGAAAGAGGGTAAAAAAGGCATATATTTGCAACGCTATAAAGGTTTGGGAGAAATGAACCCTGACCAATTATGGGACACCACTTTAAACCCAGAAAACCGAACACTAGTAAAAATTTCTATCGACGACGCTGTTGGCGCTGACGAAACCTTTAGTGTGTTAATGGGAGAGCAGGTGGAACCTAGGCGTGAATTTATTCGAGAAAATGCATTTTTAGTTAAAGGTTTAAATATTTAGATAAAGTTTTGGAGAAACACAAATGGCAGATAAAAATATTATCCTAGTAGATATTAATAAAGAAATGAAGGACGCCTATCTTCAATACTCTATGAGTGTGATTGTAGGACGAGCTTTACCAGATGTTCGCGATGGATTAAAGCCAGTACATAGAAGAATTTTGTTTTCTATGTATCATTTAAATAATTTTTTTAATAAACCCTATAAAAAATCCGCTCGTGTTGTGGGTGATGTTATTGGTAAGTATCACCCCCATGGAGACAAGGCGGTTTATGATTCTATTGTAAGAATGGCTCAAGATTTTTCTTTACGCTATCCTCTTATTGATGGGCAAGGTAACTTTGGGTCTATCGATGGGGACTCTCCAGCGGCACATCGTTATACAGAAGTAAGAATGACAGAGTTAAGCTCAGAGCTTTTACAAGATATTGAAAAAGAGACAGTGCCTTTTGAATATAACTATGACGACACCTTATTAATACCCACTGTTTTACCTTCTAAATTTCCTAATTTATTAGTTAACGGAAGCTCTGGAATTGCCGTAGGTATGGCTACAAATATTCCTCCACATAATTTAATAGAGGTAATTAACTCTTGTTTAGCGGTTATAGAAAACAAAGACATTACTGTAGAACAATTATTAGAAATTTGCCCAGGCCCAGACTTTCCAACAGCCGCTGTTATTTCTGGCCGCTCAGGAATTGTTTCTGCTTATAAAACAGGAAAAGGAAGTGTTAAGTTAAGATCAGTTACACACTTTGAAAAAACAGGTTCCACAGAACAAATCATTGTAACCGAGCTACCTTATCAAGTAAATAAAGCACGATTAATAGAAAATATTGCAGAGCTAGTAAGGGATAAAAAAATAGAGGACATTACAGACATCAGAGACGAGTCTTCTAAAGAAGGAATTCGTGTTGTTATTATTTTAAAACGAAATGCTTCTGGAGAGGTTGTTTTAAACCAACTTTATAAATTTACGCAACTTCAAAATAGTTTTCATATTTCTCTTTTGGCTTTAGATGCAGAAAGCAATCCAAAGCTTTTTACTTTTAAACAAATGATAAGTTCTTTTCTTGAACACAGAAAAGATGTTATTTACAAAAGATGCATTTTTGATTTAAAAAAAGCAAGAGCAAGGTTGCATATTTTAGAAGGGCTATTAAAAGCTTTAGATAGCATTGATGCTATTATTAAAACTATTCGCGCCTCCTCTGAAGCCAGCGTAGCCCGTAAAAAATTAATAGAAGACTTTGCCTTTTCTTTAAAGCAAGCTAACGCCATTTTAGAAATGAAGCTACAGCGCTTAACAGGCTTAGAGAAACAAAAAATTGAAAATGAAGTTAAAGAATTAAATGTAAAAGTTAGCTTTTTACAAAAAGTAGTAAGTTCTGTTTCAGAAATTTATAAAATTATTATAGAAGAGCTAACAGAAATAAAAGAAAAGTTTAACAGTCCTCGCTTAACTAAAATAGAACAAAACGAAAGCGAAGAAATGGTTGATGAAGATTTAATTACAGAAGAAAACATAGTAGTGGCATTAACTAAAAAAGGTTTTGTTAAACGAATGTCTGTTGACGAGTATCGTTTACAAAAAAGAGGCGGCGTTGGAGTTAAAGGCTCTACCAGAGAAGAAGATTTTGTAACGCACTTATTTTCGGCAACCACACATACTTTATTTTTAGTGTTTTCTAACTTTGGAAAAGTTTATTATACAAAAGGCTATAAGTTTCCTATGGGTAGCAGAACAGCAAAAGGGTCGTCTATTCGCAATATTATTAAGCTAGAAGATAAAGAACAGGTTCAAGCCATTTTGCCTATTACCAGTTTTGGAGAAGATAAATTTTTATTAACGCTTACCACAAAAGGGGTTATTAAAAAAACAGAGCTAAGCGCTTTTGAAAAACAAAGAAAAAGCGGATTAAAGGCAGTTAGTATTGAAGAGGGCGACACTTTAAAAGATGTTTGTATATTAAACAAAAACCAAAGCTTATTTATTGCTACTAAAAAAGGAATGTCTATTCACTTTAAAGAAGATCAGGTAAGAGCTATGGGCCGATCGGCAAAAGGAGTTCGAGGAATTAGATTGCGAGCGGGCGATGAAGTTATTGGGTTAGAAATTGTAACCGATATCGAGTCTAGCGTAGTATTGTTAATAGGCAATAATGGCTATGGTAAGCGCACTAATCTTTCAGAGTATCGCCTACAATCAAGGGCGGGAACAGGAATTACCACATATAAAGTTACAGAAAAAACAGGGCCGCTTGTAGCTATAAAAATGGTTAAAGATGATGATCAAATTTTATTAAGCACTAATCAAGGCCAAGCGATTAGAACTTCGGTAAAAAATATTTCTATTATCGGGCGCTCCTCTCAAGGAGTTCGATTAATGAATTTAAAAAATGAAGAAAAAATTACAGGCTTAACTATTTTAGAACAAGAAAACCTTTTTGAAAAACACGGTGATGAAAAATAGTTTAACTGTTGTTTGTTTGCTATTAAGCTCGTGCATATTTCAAAAACAAAATTTAAGTTATTATCAAAAAAACTTTGAAAAGTTAAAATACACAGAGCAAGCAAACAATATTGCTAAAAAAATTCTTTTTTTACTAAAAGAAAAAGAACTTTTTTATTCAAAAGCCACTCCTTATTTGTTGTATTTAGCAAAGCACGCAGAAAGCACGGATGAACAAGCGGCTTATCAAGAAAAATTAGCCAGTATTTACTTTAAAAAACCTGCACAAGTTAATAAAGCCATACAAATATGGTTTAATTTAATAGCAACAGCTAAAGAAAACAAAAAAAACCAGTATAAAATTTTAATAGCTAAGGGCTATTTTAAAAACAAAAAATATAAACAGGCATTATTAGAATTAAGAAACATGAAGGGGTTAAATAAAAAAATGTCTTTGTCGGCACAGCTGTTAAAAATAAAAATATTTTTAGAGTTAAGGCAATGGCACAAAGTTATTGATTTGTATAAAGCAGTAAAAATAAATTTTTATTTAGAATATAAAAAGCAAGAACTGGCTTTGGGGTTAATTGCTGCATATAAACAGCTGTCCCTGCACCAACTTATTTTACAAGAATTACAAGAATTAAAAGCCTATCATGCTTTTCCCCGCTTTGTTGAGCGACGCATTTCTATTGTTAAAAAACGCATTAAAAACCAACCTAAGCTAAGAAGGTAAAAGATGAATGCATTTATTTGGGTTAGCCTTGCTACAGAACTAGGAGTTTTAGTTTATATAGCTGTTTATGTAGGAGCCTATTTAGAAAAAAGCCAAGGCAAGCCACAGGCTACGGCGGCCTTGTTAGTGTTATTTTTCATAGTATGGATTTTTCAGTTAGTTTTTTTGGTAAAAAAATGGCAAAACCAATTAAAAGATTAACAAAAAATAAGGCTGCGCGTTATTCCTGTTTCTCTGTAGCTAAAACTTGAGAGAAGTTGAAAAATCAAGTAATAACAAGTCTGTCATGGTACATTTTCACTGGGCTCAATTACTAGATTTTATTAAACACGACCAGCTTCATATAGCTAGCTCTGTTTTAATTTTATTTTTTTCTTTTGCATTTTATTTTTTTGGAAAAAAGGTGTTGGGCACAGGCAGGGAAGCAATTGTTCCTTCGGGTACAATTTCTTTAAAGGCTCTTCTTGAAGGAGCGTTGCACTTTATTGCCTCTTTGGTGGAGATTGTTATGGGCAAGGGGAATACTCGCTATGTACCTATGTTTGCAGCCCTGTTTTTTTATGTTTTTATTAGCAATATTTTTGGATTATTTCCTGGATTTTTACCTCCCACAGATAATATCAATACCACAGTAGCCTTAGGCTTTTTTTCTTTTTTTATTTATAACTACCATGGCTTTCAAGCACACGGCATTAGCTATTTAAAACAGCTAATGGGGCCTGTTGTTTGGATGGCTCCATTGATGTTAATTATAGAGTTAATTTCACACCTTGTAAGGCCCTTCAGTTTGGGTTTACGGTTACAAGGAAATATGCTGGGAGACCACACAGTTTTGTCTATTTTTTTAGATCTATTTCCCTACGGAGTACCCGTATTATTTTATGCACTAGGAGCATTTGTTTGCTTTATGCAGGCCTTTGTATTTACTATGTTAAGCATAATTTATGTGGCCATGGCGACTTCTCACGACCACTAAATTTATAATTTTCTGCTTGAAAAAAAACTAAAATCAGTTAATAAACTTATGAGTAAATTAAACAACAACAAGGAAACTTTTATGAAAAGAATACTATTATTTTCGTCTGCGCTATTTGCCTCAATTCCAGCACTAGCTAATGAAGGGGGAGCGATTAATGGTTCTGCGGGCATGTATGCTATTGCAGCTGCTGTGGCCATTGGTACGGCAGCCTTTGCCGGTACTTTTGCGCAAGGAAAAGTGGGAGCTTCAGCGATGGAAGGTATTGCTAGAAACCCAGAAGCACAAAAAAGCATGTTTGTACCAATGATTATTTCTTTAGTACTTATTGAGTCTTTAGTGATTTATGCTTTAGTAGTTGCTTTCCAATTAATAGGAAAAATTTAAAACTTTTATTGTAAAGTATTCCAATAAAAAAAAGGCCAAGTACACACTTGGCCTTTTTTGTTAACGGCTTGTTAGTTAGCCATTTAACAACTGCTTTAATTCGGCCTTGATTGGCAATTTTGTTTGAGACTCTATTTCTTTAAGCATTTTTTCTAAGCCTTCAGAAGTTGTGGCTTCGCAGCGTACAACAATAACCGACTGAGTATGAGAAGCCCTAATTAAACCCCAAGAATCTTTAGTTTCAATTCTTACCCCATCAATAAAATTAGTAGAAAAAGTATTTGATGTTTTATAGTGGGCAATAATATTTTTCATTAAAAGGCTTTTGTCTTTTACAGGAACTTCAATACGAAGTTCCGGCGTGGTATAAGTGTTTGGGTAATCTTTTAAAAGCTCTGTAATACTTAGGCCAGTTTCTGTCATAATTTCTATTAGGCGCAACCCAGCATACAAGGCGTCATCATAGCCATAATTTCTATCTGCAAAAAAAATGTGCCCACTAAACTCACCTCCAAAAGGAGAATTTTCGTCTGCTATTTTTGTTTTTATTAAACTATGTCCTGTTTTCCACATAATAGGTTGTCCGCCATAGGCCTTAATGTTTTGGTACAAAATATTAGAACATTTTACATCACCGACAATTTTTGCATTCTTATTTTTCTTCAAAACAAATTGACTAAATAAAGATAAAATTTTATCTACGGCAATTAAGTTGCCTTTTTCGTCTAATACTCCAAGCCTGTCTGCATCACCGTCAAGGGCTATGCCTATTTTAAGTTTAGATTTTAAAACCACTTTTTTTAAATCTTTTAAGTTGCTTTCAATGGTGGGGTCGGGGTGGTGGTTAGGAAAATTTCCATCAAGTTTATCAAACAACATAATGGGGCTAAGGCCTGCGGCTTGGTACATTTTTTCTGCTATACAGGCGCCCACACCATTGCCACAATCTAAAGCTAAAGGCATGGATGCTAAGTTTTTAAATTCTTTGGCGTACCTTGCAATATATTTTTCATAAAGTTCTTCTTGTTTATTTATAAAAAATAATTCTTTTTGTGAAGATTGTTTAAGCGCATTATTATCAATTATGGTTTTGATTTTTTGGATATCTGTTCCAAAAACACTTTTAGAGTTTAAGGACATTTTAAAGCCATTATAGTTTTTAGGGTTATGACTGGCCGTAATCATAAGAGTGGCATCTACTTCAGGAAAAATAAAAGAAGAAAAATAACTCATGGGAGAGGTTACAAGACCCAGCTCGTACACGCTAACATTACTTTGTTTAAAAGCCGCCAACATTTCTTTATACAGGCTAGGGCTAGAAAGCCGCACATCATGGCCCAAGCTTATAACCCAAGATTTTTTATCAGGATTTGTGTTAATGCAAAAAGTAGAAAAAGCTTGAGCTAGTTTATAAGCAAAGTCGTCAGAAAAGTCTTCGTTATAAACTCCTCGAATATCGTATTCTCTATAAATATCTGAGTTAATAAGCATGGATTATAAAAATATTTTAATTTTAGAAGCGCGCTTTTCTTTTTTAATCCAACTTTGCAAAGCCAATTTAAATTTTCGATCAAAAAGGCGAGCCTTTGCTTTGTTAAATATACTTTTATATTTTTCGCCAGGAATTTTTGTAATGCTTTGAATTTTCACTAAGTGATATTGGTTAGCTATTTTTATAGTTTGTGGTTTTTTTAGTTTTTTTAGTTTTTTTACAAACAACCTAAGCTTTCGAGACATTTGCGGATAGGTTAATTTTACCCAAGGGGTAAAGTCAGAACTAGGTGCGGTTTTATTTTCTGTTATAGCGTGTAGCAAATTATACTGTGCTTTAAGCTTAGGAAGTTTGGTGCCGGCTTTAAAAATATAATTTTGTACCTCTGTTTGGCTAATCTGCACTTTTGGAGAAATAAACTGTCTTAAAAATTGATTAATTTCTAATTTGATTTTTATAAACTTTTTATACTGGCTATAATCAATTTTTTTTTCTTTAAGTAAGTGTTTAAATTGTTTGATGGTTAACTTGTAGTTACTGCGAATTTTTTCTACATAACTGTTAACCTCAGAAGGGCTTACCGCTAAGTTGTGTTTTTTAATTTTATTCAAAAGTAGTTGGCGAGTAATTAGGTAGTCTAACAACAGCCTATTGTTTTTTAATAAATTTTTATTTTTATATAAAATATCTCTTAAGCTGTCGGGAAGGTTGCTATTTTTTATTTCTGTTTTTGTGCGAGATATTTGGCTTAAAAAAAGCATTTTATGATTAACGGTAGCCACCGTTTTATTAAGAAGCTTAGCCTTTAGGGGAGACGCGCCAAGAGCCAGCAAAAAAGGTATTAGTATAAAATATTTCATAACTGCTTTAGTAGAGCTTTATTAACAAGAAGGGTTTTGTTTTTTAGCTGTTTTTGTATCCAATCTTGATACAGGTTATCTATTTTTTTTTCAATTAGTATAGCTTTAATAAAGGAATAGGGTTTAGACAAGCCTTTTTTATTTTTTTGCAATTTTAAAACCTTATAAATGTGCCAACCCCAAGAGCTTTTTACTATAGGGCTAATTTCGCCAACCTTCATTTTAAACGCAGGGTCAAACACCGAAGAAGCTCCGTAAGGCACTTTAATTTTTCTTTGTGCCAAAATGGGATTAAACTTAGGCAAGATATTATATAAATTAAAAAAACTCATTTTATTTTTAACTAAAAAAGAACGAATAATTTCTGCATCTGTTTCTGTTTTTAACAAAAGGTGTTGCAAAACTACGGTTTTTACAGGCTTTAAATGCCGTTTTTTTTTATTTAAAAACAAGGCAATATCTTTTTTACTAATGCGAACTAGTTTTTTGTGCAACTTAACCCACTCTTTTCGCAACAACATAGATCTTACAAAAGCAGTGAGTTGTTTTTCTGAAACATTATTTTCATACAAACTTTGTTTAAAACTAATTTTATCAGAGTAACCACGCATTAGCTTTTTAAGATATTTTTGCACTTTAGAGCTAGTAACAACAATATTTTTTTCTTTAGCCCATTTTTTTAATAAGTAGTTTTCTAAAAACTGCTTTATAATGCGTTTTTTTGTGAACTCAGAAAGCTGGCTTTGGTATTTTTGATTAAATATTTGTGAGGGGAAGCTTTGGCTTTTTTTTAAAAGTTGTTTTAAAGTAAGTTTGTGGTTTTCTATTTGTATAACAACCACGCTGTCTTTTTGAGTTTTTTTAGTAGAGCCAGTACAGGCTGTTAAAAAGCAACAGCTAAAAACTAGAGCATAAAAAAACCCCGCCGATAGAGCGAGGTTTTTTTTTAAAGCATCAAACATACTTTGGAGCATAAACTATTTTATTTTTTTCAATAATTTGTTGTTCACTTTAATAGCGTAGCGTTTTTTTAATTTTTTAAAGAAAGCATTAAAAATTTTTGCTCGTTGGATATCAAAAACTGCAGCCTTTAAATATTGTTTATTCGCTTGAGAATATTTTTTAATACCCGTTAACTTAATAATATGAAGCCCATAAGGGGTTTGTATAGGAGCGCTAATTTTGTTTAATTTTAATTTTTTAGCTGCGTTATAATAATTAGGAACTAGGGTTACTCTAGTTTGATACCCAAGGTCGCCATTTCTGGTTTTCGAAGCCGCATCATCGGTATATAAATGAACTAACTCTGCAAAAGGCTTTTTACTTTTTTTAACATCATTATAAATTTGCTTAGCTCTTTTTTTAGCTAAGCGAACTTGTTTTAAATTAGCATTGGGTTTAATAGATATTAAAATATGGCTAGTGCGTATTTCGGGAAATTGATAATAATACCTTTTCATTGCACTAGGTTTAATTTTAATAGCTTGAACAGATCTAGATAAATGTTTTTCTAAATAGAATTTATAAAGCTCTTGCTCCATTCTTTGCTTAAACTTAGGAGAATTTTTTACATTTTCTTTGTTGGCCTCCTGTATGCCTATGCTAAAACGAATAGAATCTTCTAGCACCGCGCCTGGAGTTGGAGGGTTAAAGCTACTGCTTTTTATTTGTTTGTATTTATGTTTAAACTCTGTTTCGGTAATTGTTTTGTTGGCAATACGGGCTAAGGTTGCTGCAAAACTGGAGTTAAAGCTTAGTAGTATTATTGCGCTAATAAAATAAATGATCTTCATGTGTTGCTCCTGTACATATAATTACTGTATTATTGCTTAAGGACAGGCTAGGAGCAAGTTTTCTTTTAAGACAGCTGGGCTTTTAAAGCTTCTGTTAATTTTGGAACAATACTTAAGGCATCGCCCACTAGACCATAGTTGGATTTTTTAAAAACAGGAGCATCGGCATCGGTATTAATAGCCACAATAATTTGACTGCTGCTCATTCCCGCTAAGTGTTGAATGGCTCCCGAAATTCCACAAGCAATATATAATTTTGGAGAAACAGTTTTTCCTGTTTGTCCCACTTGCATATCATGAGAAACCCAACCCGCATCCACTACCGCTCGAGATGCGCCCACGCTAGCGCCCAACACATCAGCTAAATTGTTTAATAATTGAAAATTGCTAGCTTCTTTAAGCCCCCTTCCCCCCGAAACAACAATATTTGCCTCTGTAACATCTTTGGTAGAGCTTGTTGCTTGAGAGGTAGAAAGCAATTGTATTTTATTAGCTGTGTTGATGGAGTCTAAAACAGTAATGTTTATATTCTCTGTTGGTTGGGGTTGCACTTCAAATTGATTAGCCCTTAACAGTATAGCTAAAGGAATGGGATTGGTGGAAAAGCAAAGTTGCGCTGTACACTTTCCAGAAAATAAAGATTGCGTGGTAATAATTTGATCGTCTTTTTTTTCCACACCAATAACATCGCTAGTTATTTGCAAGGACGAGGCGGGCACTCTAAAAAACATATCTTGGCTAAATAAAGAATTATTAGAAAAAAGAATAGAAGCTTGTGACTGGGCAATAGCTTGTTTTAATAACAAAGAAATGGCCTCGGGGGCGTAGTCTTCCGCTTTTTCCGAACAAAACACATGGGTAAAGCCGTATTGTTTTAGCTCTGCCGTAAGCTCGGGGGTGTTCACACCCATTAAAAAAGCCATGTTTGTACACTGTAATTTTTGAGACAGGGCAATGCTTTCTAAGCTAGATTTTTTAATCGTATTACCAAATACTTCGACACAAATTAATGCTTTCATTGTTTTCCTTTTTTAAAGTTACTACCTTATAAAGCTTTTTGTTCTTTTAATTTTGTAATTAACTGATTCACTTGTTCCTCTTCGGTTCCTGTTAACATATCCACACTAGGTCTCTCGCCGGGCAGATTGTAATTAGTAAATGAAAAGTTGTCAGAAATGTTTAAGCCTTCCCAAGAAACTTCTTCAATGGGTTTTCTTTTTGCTTTCATTATTCCTGGAAGGTTAGGGTATCTAGGAGTATTTAAACCTTTGTCTGCACCAATAATAGCCGGCAAATTAAGCGAGTACTCTTGCTTTACCCCTCCATCTATTTTTTTAGT
>JAAOIK010000003.1 GCA_015163855.1 Pseudobdellovibrionaceae bacterium | reverse complement strand
GCGTAGGAGGTTTAGGGGGTTGTCCCTATGCAAAAGGGGCTACGGGTAATGTGGCCACCGAAGAAGTGCTTCAGTTACTAGAAACCCAGCAGTTTGTTACAGGTATAAACTTAAGCTCCATAAAAGAGGCTGCAAAATTTATTAAAGCCGAGCTTTAAAAAGAGGCTGCAAAATTTATTAAGACGCAGCTTCCAAAAAAAAAGCTACAAAATTTATTAAAACGCAGCTTTAAAAAAAGAGGCTGCAAAATTTATTAAAACGCAGCTTCCAAAAAAAAAGGGTCACCGACTAAAAGAGGTTGTGGCCTCATTTTTTTAGTCGGTGACCCTTTAGGTAATTTTTTTAATTAATTACAAATTTCTTGCCACTGAGTATAGTATCCACCATAACCATCTGGTAAAACTTGGCTAGCTACTTGGCAGTAAGATGCTCTTTGTAACCCTGATGGGTAATAATATGTTGGCTCTATTGGTTGCGGATAAACAATAACCCGTTGATTATTTCCTCTCGCTTGCTCTTCTTCGCAAGAGTTGTTGGCAATAGATCCGCCAATAAGCGCACCAAAGCCTGTTGCAATATCGGTATTATGCTTAGCTTGAGCGCCAAGGATACCTCCAAGAATAGACCCTAGTATTGCGTTATTACCACAGCCAGCTTTAGCTGCAGAAGTAAATGCAAAACTACTAATCACAGCTGTTAATAAAATTATCTTTTTCATAAAACCTCCCATAGTTTTATTATTTAATTAATATGTACTTAATACAGCAATGAATGTGCCAAAAAATTAAAAAAATGTGTTTCAAATATAAGAAAATGTGTTTCAATATAAAACAGTTTACCAGCTAGATCGAGTTTTCTTACTCAAAAATGCTATTTTACACAAAGAAAATTAAAAATATTTAGATAACCACTCGTGTGCTAGTTCTTTTTTCTCGGAACGCAGATGAGAGCGAGGGCAGAGATTTAAAAAATCCACTATGGTAGACATATAAACACAAGCAAATCGTTCGACTTGGCTTGCAAAAAAACTAGGTGTTGTTCCTGCGCGCATTACAGGGCCCCAGTAAGGATTATAAAAACTATCTTTTATTTTTCTAAGAGCAAGTAAGCTATCATCAACTTCAGAAAGCTTATTTTTTAAAATGGATTTTTCTTTTGTATACTTTGTTAAATACGCTTTGGTAAGTTTTGCTTTGTTATTTTGTTTTTGTATTTTATTAGAAATTAATACATTTAGTTTTTCTTCTAAAAGCACCTTAATAGCCATGGTGTCTTTTGTTTTTAAGTCGACATGTAAGCTTTTGTTATTGGCTTCAATTTCTTTTTTTAATTCACTTACCACAAGGCCTGTTCTCCACGAGCAATCTTTTTTTAACCTAACCACATCTCCATAAATATGATCTCCAATATATAAAATTTTATCAGGGTCTGTTTTTAAGGCCTTAGTTAGCCAATGCGAAGAGCCACCTTCGTAAATTCCAGGGACTAAGGTTTTGTTGTGTTTGTGTGTTTTTTTTGTAACGGGATCGATTTTTAAGAATGGTGTTTTGGTATAAAAAAAATGCGGTTTTTTTGAAGAAGTAATACTGTATTCAAATAAATCTTGCCATTTTTTATGATTTTTTAAAAAAGGATTAATACTATATTTAAGCAAAGTGTCAGTGTAGGCATAATCCGAATTAGTAATTAGTAGTAATTTTTTTTTATGCAATACAAAATTTTCTAAGCCTTGGGCAATATTTTTGTCTCTTATAATAAATTGCGTTAATCGAGATTTTAAATAATTTTTTAGTGTACCGTCAGTATGAGCTTGGTCTAAACTAAAAGCCAAATCTTGAGCCATTTGTTCATAAGAGGGAAGCTTGTCTTTTAATCTTCCTGTGTTTTTTTTATCCACAAGTTGCGAATATAAAGAAGCAAAAGCGATGGAAAAAGCACTATCTATGCAATCATATCGAGAGTGACTTAGGTGTATATAAGTTTGTTTGTAAATTTTTTTTTGTACTTCGTGAGGAATCACAGTTAACCCATGATGCGCGGTTTTAATTTTTTCATATTTACTAAGTTTTAATAAATTACCCTTTTTTTTATCTATCACTAGCCCGCGAATACTTTTTGAAAAATGAAAGGGTATTTTTTGTATGCTGCTAGGGTAGTTAAAATTAGCAATTAGCTTTTTTAGTACCATTTTATGCACAAGCGCTTCAAAATTATAAATATTATACTGAACTAAGGTTAAATCCATATCAAAGCCAACATACTTTATATTTTTTAAATTTAGTGAGCGATTAGCAAATATAGCTTTTTCTATTTTTGACAACGATAAATCCTTGGTAATTGAAGTTTTACTTAGTTTAAAGGGGGTGTGGGTAACTTGTAAAGGCTTAAAAATCTGTTATATAAGAAGAATTATTACAATAAGATTTTTGGAGGTTATATATGGCAGATAAATTTGCATTTCAGGGAGTGGAGTTTGTAGAGTACGCTACGCCCAAACCAGAAGAGCTTGCTAAAGTGTTTTACTCTTTGGGGTTTAAAAAAATAGGTCAGCACAAAACTAAGGAAATTAGTTTATTTCGGGCAGGCAGTTTTTGTTTTATTATTAATTCAGACGAAAATAGTTTTGCCGCTAACTTTAAAAATGCACATGGACCTAGTGCATGCGCCATGGCCTTTCGTGTAAAAAATGCTCAAGAGGCTTTTGATAAAGCCGTAAAAAGAGGGGCAACTCCCTTTAAAGAAGCAGACCATAAATTTTTAGCTGTTTACGGAGTAGGGCAGTCTTTAATTTATTTTGTAGATAAATACAAAGATTTAGAAATGTATAAAGAAGATTTTGACATTAGTGCAGAGCTTTCCGAAAAAAGAGATTTAAGTCTTTTGTCTATTGATCATTTAACTAATAATGTTGCTAAAGGGAGCATGCAAAAGGTTTGTGATTTTTACGCCCAAACATTTGATTTTACAGAGGTTAGGTATTTTGATATCAAGGGAAAGCAAACAGGACTGCTTTCTAAGGTAATGCGTTCGCCTTGCGGAACTATTCTTATTCCTGTTAATGAGCCCTCTACAGAAAATTCACAAATTCAAGAATACTTAGATGTATACAATGGAGCAGGTATTCAACACATTGCTTTTTTAACCAACGATATTGTTAAAACGGTTTCTAATTTAAAAAAGAGTAGTTTAAAATTTTTATCTATTCCAGACACTTATTACGAAACTTTGCTTAACAGAGTTCCGCAAGTTAAAGATAGCTTAGAGGATTTAAAACAATTAAAAATTTTAGCAGATGGCGATAAAGAGGGTTACTTGTTACAAATTTTTACAGAAAATCAAGTTGGCCCCATCTTTTTTGAAATTATACAAAGAAAAAATCACTTTGGTTTTGGAGAGGGAAATTTTCAAGCCTTATTTGAATCCATGGAAGAAGACCAAAAGCGGCGAGGGTTTTTATAAAAATAAGAATCGCATTTAGCAAAAAACCTATAAGGACGCTACAAAAATAGTAACTTATAAAAACAAGAACAGACAAAAATTAATAAGGATAAAAAATGCACAGTTATTCTCAAGGTAAATTTACTAAGCAAGCGCATAAAGGTATTCCCGAAAACAGTTACGAAGAGGAGCAGGGTTTAAAGGGTTTTTTTGGGCCTGTTTCGCACTTAATAAAAAGTAAACCCAGTACGAATTGGTCTAAAATTGAAGGCCCTTTAAAGCCAAGAGCTTTTGATCTTACGCTTTTGGCCGACAAAAAAGACGAGCAATTACTGTTATACAATCAGCAAGTACGAATTAGCTCTTTAGTTTGTAAGCCTAGTAAAGAAAAACAGCAAATAGCTAACCGAAGTGCCGATGGCGATTTACTCTTTTTTTGTCAAAGTGGAAGTGGAAAAATACTAACAGAATATGGTTTGCTAGAATACAGTGCGGGAACTTACATTGTTATTCCTAAATGCATTTCTTATGTTATTTTTCCCAAAGAGGTGTCTTGGTTTTTGTCCATCGAAAATTTAAACTCCCACTATCAACAACCCGACAGAGGTTTATTGGGCCGTAATGCTATTTACGACATAGATCAATTAGGAAAACCAAATTTAGAAGAGTTGTATATTTTTTTAAAAGAAAAACAAATAGAAATAAAACAAATAAAAATAAAACATCAGCAAGAGCATACTAACTTTTTTTATGAAGAAAATATTTTTAATGTTACAGGTTGGAAGGGAGATTTGTTTCCCTTTACTTTAAGCGTTTATGATTTAATGCCCGTTATGAGTCATCGAGTGCATTTACCGCCTAGCGTGCACAGCACTTTTATAGCAAAAGATTTTGTAGTATGTACTTTTGTGCCAAGGCCTATGGAGTCTGATAAAGATGCATTAAAAGTTCCTTTTTATCACCAAAATATAGATTATGACGAAGTGTTATTTTATCACAAAGGCGATTTTTTTAGTCGTGATAATATTAAACCAGGAATGTTAACTTTTCACCCCGCAGGCTTTCCTCACGGCCCTCACCCTAAAGCGGTAAAAGCTGTTTTAGATAAAAAGCTAACCGATGAATATGCGGTTATGGTAGACAGTGCTTTTCCGTTGCAAAGAGCCGATGCTATTAAAGCGGTAGAAAATAAAGAGTACCAAAATTCTTGGAAGAGCAGAAACTAAGTTTTTTTTAGCAGACCTGTTTTTCTAAGCAGACCTGCCCCTAGTGGGACCCGTTTTTCTAAGCAGACCCGCCCCTAGTGGGACCCGTCCATGGAGGACTCGCCCACGGAATCAGGCTGTATTTTGCTTACCCACTGTGTATATTGTTTTTGAATTTCTTCTATATTGCTTGGCGGTATTACTTTGCCAATGTGTATTTTTACAACACCAGACTTGGGAAGAATTTGTTTTTTAGCCATTAATTTATTGGCGCCCTCTAAATATAAAAATAAAATAGGAGTGTTGGTTGTTGTAGAAAATATAGACACACCGGCTTTTAGTTTTTGTAATGTGCCATCAACAGAGCGGCTTCCCTCTGGAAACAACAGCATCCAAATAGGATCTAAATTATTTAATAAAGTAGTGCATAAAGAAATGGCCTCTTTAGGGTTTTTTTTTCGATCTATGGGGATTGCTCCAAGGCAGTGCTTAGAAAAAAAAGTAAAAATAGGATTAGAAAACCAGTAATCTTTGGCTGCAGTAAGATACAAGTGCGACCAGTAGTGAACGGGAATAGAGGCCGCAATCGCCACAGCATCTATGTGACTGCTGTGATTAGACATAATTAAAAGTTTGGGGTGTTTTTGAAAAAGACTTTTCCAATCACCTCCAACAATCTGTATACGAATGTAAAAAGTAAAGACAATTTTTAAAACTAGTGCCCACAAATATTTAAAAAAAATACTAACTAAGTCGAAGCTGCGGGTAAACAAAGGCAAATGCTTTAAGTGTCCGGGCAAATTTAACCATTGGTCGTTTTCGTAATCCCATTCTTTCATTATAATAACCTTAGTTTAATATATAGTGATATAGTGCAAAAAAGGCAGGGCTGGTAAAAATAATTTTATCCATATAACTTAAAGTATCTTGTTTGCTAATGGCAAATAAATTAACTTCTTTAATTCCCAAATCTTTTTTTATTACAGTAATGATAATTCTACCAAGGTGGCTGGTTGTGTGAATTATTAGCCCACAAAAAATCCACGCCTCTTGTTTGTAGTATTCCACATAAGGAGTAATTAAACCTTGAAACTTCCAAGAGAGCATTAAAATTAACCCTCCAGAAATAAAAAAACCTTCAACAGAAATGCGAGAAGAAATATTTTTAAAAGGATATCGCTTTCCTAAAAGTTTAGACAAGCTAGTGGAGGTGCTCACCGAAAAAGCACTTAATATATACATATAAAGAACTAAATAAACTCCCTCTGCCTGGTTTAATAGTTTTCCTAAAAATAAAGGAGACCATGCAAAAAAAGAAAAAGCCATTAAGGAAAGAGACATATATTGAATCATATTTTTAGCAGTATTTTTTATTAAAGGTATTAAACTAATGCTGGCCATTAAAAGGCCAGGGCTAATCAGTAAAAAAAGAATTTGGTCTTGTTTTATATAATAAGCACTAATTATACTAACGATATAGGTAGCCCACACAAAACCGCTGCGATGGTACATTCCAGTTACTTGAAAAAAACTTTTCATGCTTTGTAGGCTAATTAGAACTAAAAAGACCAATGGCCAAGGCGGGGTAGTAATTAATAGTAAAAAAACAAAAGGGGTAAGTAAAAGCCAACTTTTCCAACTAGTCCAAGTGGCTGCGTATTTAGCACTGCTTTTGCGCTTGAAAAAAAGTAAAGCACCAATTAGTATTAAGAGTGTAAAAACCGACAACACAGTATCGATAAATAAAGGCGATGTTAAAATTTGTGTTCTAAACATAATTGTATGTTCTTTACATATATCTTAAAGTCAAGAATTGGAGTATAAGTTTATGACCAAATTAAAAGTTTTATTGTTAGAGGCCGTTCACCCCCAAGTACAAGTGGCTTTAGAAGAAGCAGGCTTTGCTGTTACCTATGAAAATCGAGCATGGACCGAAGAAGAATTAATTAAAAATGCTAAAGACTTTTCAGTCATTGGTCTTCGATCAAAAACTAAATTACACAAAAGTACTTTAGAAAAATTACCGCAATTATTAGCTGTGGGAGCATTTTGCATTGGAACCGATCAAGTTAATTTATCAGCGGCAGGCAAGCTAGGCATTCCTGTTTTTAACGCTCCTTACGGAAGCACAAGAAGTGTTGCCGAGTTGGTATTATGCGAAATGATTGCTTTATCTAGAAGGCTGTGTGATTTAAACCAAGCTACGCACTCTGGAGTTTGGGCTAAAAGCACAACGGGCATGCAAGAGTTGCGCTCTAAGGTATTAGGAATTGTAGGCTATGGACATATAGGTTCGCAAGTTAGTATTTTAGCAGAATTTTTTGGAATGAAAGTATTGTACTATGATGTCAAAAAAACATTAGCTTTAGGAAACGCCACGGCAGTAAGCTCTTTAAAAAGTGTATTGCAGCAGTCAGATTTTGTATCACTGCATGTTCCTAACACCGAGGTAACGAATAACTTAATTACTAAACAAGAATTAAGTCTGATGAAAAAATCGGCCTTTTTAATAAATGCTAGTCGTGGCAGTGTGGTAAATTTAGAAGATTTAAAAGAGGCATTAACGGCAAAGAATTTGGCCGGAGCCGCTATTGATGTATATCCTGTAGAGCCAAAAAAGAAAGGAGATGCTTTTAATACCGCTTTGCAAAACCTAGAGAATGTAATTTTAACTCCTCACATAGGGGGAAGTACATTAGAGGCGCAAGAAGCTATTGGTACAGAAGTCAGCCAAAGTTTAATAGATTTTATAGCAAGGGGAGACACCTCTAATGCAGTTAATGTTCCAGCGGTAAGTTTGCCAAAAAATATTCGTCCAGACTTTAGAGACTTAATTCATTTTCATGAAAACAAACCAGGAGTTTTAGGAGAGGTAAATAAAATTATTTCTTCTTACAATATAAATGTTAAAGCGCAAAGTTTATCTACTAATGATGAAGTGGGTTGCTTGTTGATGCGAATAGACTATTTGGATCAAGATATTTTTGAAAAAGTGTTAGAAAAAATTCAAGATTTAAAACCGTCTATTTCTACTAGAAGTTTATAATTGTTAAACAGAGGTGCGAGGCTTTCTTCCCACTTTTTTTTTTATTAAAAAATAAATAGTTATAGAAAGAAATAGAGCCGCTAAAAAATAACTATTAGCCTTTGCGGTAAATTTTAATATAGCATCAACATTATTGCCAAACAAAGACCCTACAAACACCCAAATAGGTACGCTAAATAATGCGGCCCCTCCGTCTAGGGCTAAAAAAACAAGAGGGTTTACTTTTAAAGTCCCTGCAGTTAAAAAAATAGGGCTTCTTAGGCCTGGCAAAAAGCGAGCAGTAAAACAAATTAGTTTAGAGTTATTGTTTACCTTTTCTGAAGCCATTTTAATTCTTTTAGGGGTAAAAATCTTTTTAAGGAAAGGAAGGGTAAAGGCTCTTTTGCCCATATAATAGCCTAAAAAAAACAAGATGCAGTCGCCGGCCATTACGCCCACAAAGCCTACAACACAAGCTCCTAAAAAGCTCATCTTACCCAAAGAAACTAAGATGCCCGAGGTAATAAGGCTAACATCTTCGGGAAGAGGCACGCCTAACCCAGACAGTAGCAGTACGCCAAAAATCAGTAAATAGGATTTTAGCACGCTAAGGCCAGCTAGCCAGCCAAGTAGATTAACAATAAAAATTTTTGATAGCTGATGTAAAGACATAAGTAAGTATTTTAGTGAATTTTCTTTTCTTATTCAAGCAATATATGTTAGGTTTATAACAATGTTAAAATCTTTTTTCACCGCCTTAGGAGCTTTATTATTTGCTATATTTTTTTTATTTGTTCTTCAGTTAGACTGGAGAGGAAAAACTTTAGAGGCGCATTTTTCGTCATGGGTAAAGCAATCTAGTGCTACAAAAATTTTGCAGCAAAAATCTTTAGTATTACAAAAAAAAATAAATAGTGAAATTACAGAGAGAAAGGGCGATACAGTAGATCGCTTTAAACAATTAACTAAATCTATTAAAAAGAAATTTAAGCGCAGCTTAGGTAGCGAAATAAATAACAACTAGTCTCTTTTGTTTAAAGAAGACTAGTGAAAATATTTTATTGTCTGCTAAAAGTGATTGCTTGCTAAAATAATTATTTGATTGCTTTTTGAGAAGCTTCTTTCTTAACTTTTTTCTTGCCAAGCAATGAAGCTACCGTTCTTTTGTCTGCAACTTTATTTACTTTAGATTGAGATTGAAAAGGGCAGTTAACTATTTCTTGTGCATGCTGCTTTTCTAAACTAACAAGAGCAGAAGCTTTTGCATTAGCTTGAATTGCGGTTAATGTAAAAAATAACATTGTGCTTAATATAATTTTCATAAAATTCCTTTTGTTATTAGCCTAAAAGCTACTGTTCTTACTAAATATATCGGCCTTTAGGTTAAAAAATCTATATATTTTTTTAAAAAGTTGTATCGCTTTAAGACACAAATAGACCAAGGGCTGGTAGCTAAAAATAGCCCCACCAGTTATTTAATAATATTTTTTGACCTAGAGTGTAAGCTAGCTTTTTGGCTATTTGATAGTGTTTTGTAAATTAGAGCGCGAATTAGCTTTGCCAGTTAAAGCTTCGGCTAAGTTTTTGTCATAAAAATTGCTGTTTTGCCGGCCAGCATTGTTAGCATTAGTGCGGGAAGATAAGTTTAAGCATTCTTCGGCACAACTTTTTGCTTCAATATCTTTATTGGTCTCGGCCTTACTAGCATGGCTATAAAATACAAACATTAAGCTAAAGATGAGTAATAAATTTTTCATAGTTCCTTTATGTTTTTTTATAAGGTTTTATTTTGTGTACTAACAGGGCCAATTACTTTTAAAAAATTATTAAAAGTTTGTATAATTTGATTAGCTACAAAAAGGCTTGTAGTACTTTTTTTACCCGCTTTAATTTCTCCACTTTTGGTGTAGGCTAGGCGTAGAGTTCCTAACCCTGGCCGGGTAATTGTGGCAGGCTTTCCAAATCGATTTTCGTAACCAATAAGAATATTTTTTCTGGTGTGATCTAAAATTTCTTTTATGCGGCCGGCATTATCATAAGTTACCTTGGCCGTTAAGCCAGCGCTATTTTTAGCCCAAGAAATATTACAAGCCTTGTTGTATTTAAATCGACTATTAATTTTATGCCTTTCTTTTTTAACATAAGCAATTTTTCGAGATTTCTTTTTTGTTTTTTTAGGCAAATAAGCAAAAAAGCGCTCTTGGGTATTGGAAACAGTATTGCATTGTTTGTTATATTTATAGCTAGTAACTTTAGAAATTTCGTCTTTTAAAATAATTTGCCCTATACGGTTGTATTTTAACTTTACTATTCTACGGCCTTTTTGCACCTTAGTAGGTCTTCCAAATTTAGAGTGATAAGTAATTTCTGTATATAAATTATTTACTAAAAAGCGAGAGCGATATAAGTATCTAGAGCCATTTTTTCTAGTTTTATGAAAAAACTCATACTTGGCTTGGTGGGTAACTTTTCGCTTACACTTTTTAATTACTTGAGACCAATAATGATCCAATGGATTTTTTTTACTTTCACCGTAGCTGTACTTTTCCACACAGCCCTTTTGATTAGTAAAGCTAGTAACCCAATCTTTGCTTAAATTATAAGACATAGCTACAAAAGTTTTATTAGGATAAATAATTTTAGTTAAATTATGTTGCGAGTCTGATTGGTAATGTACAGTAACTTTATTTTCATCAGTAGATCGAATTAAATCATTACCCTTAAAAGCATAGGCAGCAGTGGCACCATTAGACCCCTGTAGCTTGGTTACTTTTTTTAAAATATTGTCATAAAAAAACTGTAACCGCCTTCCTTTAGTATCACTAACTTCAGATATTAAGTCTTTTTTTCTTTTAATATTTAGCCTGTTACCAAGTTTGCTAACAATACTAACCAGCTGTCCTTTTAAATTAAACTCTTGTTTTATTCCTTCTTTTAAATATCGAGTAAATAAATTATTTTTTTTAACAAGGTATTCATTCTTTCTTCCGTCGATAATGTACTTTGTAAAAGCGTGAACTTCACCCTTAATATTTAAGTTTTTTGCAAACTCCTCTCTTAAAAAAGCATTCGTCTTTAATTTCTTTCTTAAGTTAGCTAAGTACCTAGAGCTAAGATCGGGGTTTCTTTTTTTTACTTCTTTAATAATTTTTTTATTTATTTGTAAAATATTTTTTTGTTTAAAAGAGGAGCTTTTGTATAAACTTTCAAGCCCTCCTCCACATTCTGTTACCAATACGCTGGAGTCTGAATTAATAGCCAAAGTGGTTTCGTAATCAGAACACCATCCGTAACCAAAAATACCATTAAAAACACTGCGGCTGTTATAGGTGCGCTTAATGCTTAAATCTAAACCGGTACCTTTTATATGCATGTCTAAAAAAGTTTTAGAAAAATTAGAAGTTCGCATATCTACTACAGCGTAGCTGTTAATAGAGCATAAACTAATTAAGACAATAAGTAGGCGAGAAAGAGACTTCATAATAAAACATCCTTGTTTTTGAGTTCTCAATTATTATAATACTAATTAGACCTTTATGTTAACTATTTTTTTTATCATAGTAGAGCCTATTACGACTAAAACTATAATTAATAATAGTAACCCCCAACCAACGGGAGTAGTAAATAAGGGCTTCATAAATTCAGGGTTAATTCCACCAATTATAGCCATTAAAACAAAAGGGATAGCGGTTAAAATACGACCTTGAACTAGACCTTGAGCTGTTAAAGATTGAATCTTTTTTTCAATTTTTTGTCTATCTCTGATTGTGTCTACAATAGTTTCGAAAGTAACCCCTAAGTTACCACCAGTTTGTTTTAAAATATTAATAGAGCTGGTAAACATTTGAATATCAGGAGTGGGAACCCTTTCTGAAAATTCTTCTAGACTTTGTTCTAGCGGCATACCTAAGCGATTTTTATTTAAAATTAAATTAAATTCTTGTGCCAAAGGTCCAGGAATATTTTTAATTACTCGGTCCATGGATTGCGGCACACTTAGGCCAGCCTTAATACCATTTCCCATAATCACGCCACCATCTAACATTTGATTGGTAATTTGAATATTTCTTTTGTCCATAATTTTTTGAAATAAAATTTTTGGAATTTTCCACCCTAAAACAACGGCAATGCCGCCCATAAGTATACCTGCAATAACATTAGGCCATAGTAAAAAAAATATTAAAGCACCTATTCCAAAGCTACCAACAATCATAAAAATAGTTAGTTGTTTTTTTTCTATAGGGATAAACATTAGCTCGATCATTTTTAAAACTTCTTCTCTGTTTCCAAGGCTAGCTTTGTGAAGAGCCTCTAAAATTTTTTGCATATTTATATAACAAATAATGCAAACGCTAAAGCCGATAAAAATGCTTAAAAAAAGAGAGCTAGCCATTGCCGCCTACCTTTTTAAATTTATTTTTAAAAATAATTCCAGGCTTTTTAACGGCTTTGCCAGAGTTTATTGGCGAAACTTTTTTTAATGTTGAAATTTTTGAAGGGGTAATTGATTTTTCGCTAGCATTTATTTTGTTATTTTTAGTTTGCGAACTAAAAACAGATGTTAATATTTTTGTCGAAGGTTTTGCAGTAAGTGAATTTTTTGTACTAAATAAATTTCTTGGAATTTTTATTCCTTTTTGTTCAAACTTTTCAATGAAAGAGGGGATTAAGCCCATAGATTGAAATTGCCCAACAATTTTTCTATTTTTATCAAAACCTTCTTCTTTAAATCTAAAAATTTCTTGCAAAGTTACGGTGTCTCCCTGCATACCTAAAACTTCAGAGATGTGCATAATTTTACGACTACCGTCACTAAGGCGTGAAATTTGTATAATTAAATGCACGGCACCAGAAATTTGTTCTCTCAATGCTTTTGCAGGCAACTCCATTCCGGCCATCATACAAAGTGTTTCTAGTCGCGAAATAGCTTCTCGAGGATTATTAGAATGAACGGTGGTCATAGAACCATCATGTCCAGTATTCATGGCAGACACCATATCTAAAGCGGCACCATCACGACACTCACCAACAATAATTCTGTCGGGGCGCATTCTTAAACAATTTTTAACTAAATCGCGAATGCTAACTTCTCCGGTTCCCTCTAGGTTAGCAGGGCGAGTTTCGAGGCGAACAACATGTTCTTGTTTTAATTGTAGTTCGGCTGCGTCTTCTACAGTTACAATTCTTTCGCGGCCAGGGATAAAGCTCGACAAAACATTAAGCAAGGTCGTTTTACCAGACCCTGTTCCGCCAGAGATAACAATATTTAAACCCTGTTCTACACAAATTTTTAAAAAACCAGCCATTGCAGGAGTTAAGCTACCAAATTTTTCTGTAAAATCTTTAATAGTAATTCTGTCAGAAGGAAATTTACGAATGGTTAAAGAAGGCCCATCAATAGATAAAGGTTCTATTACCGCATTTACACGACTGCCGTCAGATAAACGAGCATCTACATAAGGAGTTTTTTCGTCAATACGACGGCCAAGTGGAGTACAAATCCGCTCAATAACATTTCGCAATTGGAGGTTAGATGTAAATGTGGTTGTGCTTAATGTTAATTTTCCCGAACGCTCTACATAAATATGATTATACCCATTAACCATAATCTCTGTTACCGCGGGGTCTTTTAATAAAGTTTCCAAAGGGCCTAGGCCAAGAGCTTCGTCTAAAACTTCTTGAATAATTTGAGCACGAAGATTGCGGCTAAGATTGTTTGCTAATTTATCGGTAAGTTCAACAATAACTGTTTTTGTAGTGTCTTTTAATTCCTGCTCTTTATTAGGATTATTTTTTGAGTTGATAGAGTCTTTCTTTATATTCATAGTGATAATAAGCTCTTTATGAATTTGTATCTTTAAATTATTTAAGCTTTGTTGATCGTCGCTATGTTTTGAAGTAGAAATGTTGGCATCAGATTCTGACAAAACCTTTAGTCTTTGTAATAATCCACCACTTAAGCTAGTTACTAATTTTTTATAAGATTGTGATAAAGAAATATTGGGCTTGCTTACTACAAAGGGTGTGGCATTTTGCAAAGCCCCATAACTAGAAATTTCATCATTGGGTAAAATGGATAAAATCTTTTTTTGCAAATTTGTCTCTATAGCACTGCCACTTAAAGCACTTTTAGAATCAAATTGGTTTACAATAATTTGGCTAACCTCTTTAGGAACAGCCTCTAGTGTAAGTTCTTTTAATTTCCGCTTG
>JAAOIK010000002.1 GCA_015163855.1 Pseudobdellovibrionaceae bacterium | reverse complement strand
TTTTACATCACTGCGGGCGAGGAAAACTGCGAAGCTTGGGTGGCTTATGTTGTTGCTAGGGCTTAGAAAACTAAGGTCAGGTTCGCGAGTGCGAGGATCAGACCTCTGTTGTTGAAAACTGACCCCACTAACTAATTCTGCTTTCGCTTCTTTTCTTTCCACTGCTTGCTAGCCAATGCGCGCATATCTTGCACAGGGTCTAACTCATCCACAATCTCTACCCCAAGTAAAGTTTCGATAGCATCTTCTAAAGTCACAATCCCTGCCGTGCTTCCGTATTCGTCCACCACTAAAAATAAATGTTCGCGCTTTTTAATAAATTGATCTAAGGCAGCAGACACGGGAGTGTGTTCGGGTACAACATGAATGGGCTTCATTAACTCATGCATTTTTAAAGTGTCTTTGTCTTCAGAGGAGGCGTGCAGTAAGTCGTACTTATGAAGCAGCCCCGTAATGTTATCTAAATTATCTTTATAAATGGGAATTCTAGAAAAGCGTAGTTTGGCTTCTTTTTTTAATATATTTTCTACTGTTTCTGTTTCTTCAAAACTTTTTAACACGGTTCTTGGAGTCATAATTTCCGAAACCATTACATTGTCTAAACTTAGCAGGTTAGAAATAACCAAGCTTTCTTGGGCTTTAATTTCTCCCTCTTCAGCACTAATGTTTGCAGTGGCAATCATTTCCTCTCGAGTAATAGTGTTTTTATGAGGGTTTAAAAATTTTTGTAGCTTTCCAATAACAAACACCAAAGGAAAGAGTAGGTAAATTAAAGCATTAGTGATGTATGCACAGTAAGGCGCTAGTTTTTTCCACTTAGCAGTACCTAAAGTTTTTGGAATAATTTCTGAAACAAATAAAATAACAAGGGTTAAGGTAATAGAACTAAAAGCAATAACCTCACTGCCAAAAATTTTTAAAACTTGAGCACCTACTCCCACAGCACCAATAGTATTGGCCACCGTGTTTAAAGTTAAAATGGCAGCCAAGGCTTTGTCGGTATTATTTTGCAAATGAACTAAAAGAGGTCCGCTTTTTTTCTTTTCTAAAATAGCAACATTAATGTATGCCGACGATGTAGACAGTAAAACAGATTCTAGAAGGGAGCAGAGAAAAGAAATTCCAATGGATAGCAGAATATAAAATATTAAAAGTTCCATATACTCTCTTTAAGAGATTTCTCCTTGAGGATCGATTTCGGCATCTTCAAAAATTTTACTACCTGTGGCTAATACTTGATTTTGGTACTTGCCCCTGTATGGAAATTGCGTTTTTTGGTCCATATCAAAAAACACCAACTGACAAACTCTTCGCTTGGCTTGTAGTTTAATAGGTACAGAGTTGGCGTTAAATAATTCTAGTGTAATGTGCCCTTCAAACCCCGCATCAATAAGGCCGGCATTTTGTATAAATAAACCCATGCGCCCAATAGAGCTACGCCCCTCCACAAAAGCCGTAATGTCTGCGGGAAGTTTTATACGCTCGAAAGTAGTGGCTAATAAAAAGGATTTAGGAGGAAGAATAATTTCTGATTGACGGTGCTCTTTGTATTTTGCGCCCTTATCTAAAGATAAACATTCGGTAAAGCTGTCATCGAGGCTTAAAAAATGATTACCTAGGCGCAAATCTATAGAGGCTGGCTGTAAAGCATTAGGCCCTAAAGGGTCGACAACAATTTTTTGACTTTTGAGATGAGCCTCAAGAGCTTCATAAGATAGTAGCATATATTACTTTTTCGCCTCTTCGGCGCGTTTTTTTTGGTACTCTTCCATAAGTTTTGCTTGAATATTTTTTGGCGTTTGTGCGTATTTAGAAAACTCCATAGTAAATTCTCCCTTCCCTTGGGTGGCCGACCTTAACTCTGTGGAGTAGCCAAACATTTCTGACAAAGGCACATCGGCTTGAATAACCACAAAAGCATCTTGAGTATTTGTTCCTTGAATCATACCACGGCGTTGGTTAATTTGCCCCATAATATTTCCTTGAAATTCTTCGGGAGCAGAAACCTCTAATTTCATTAAAGGTTCCAGACAAACAGGGCTTGCTTTTTCGTAAGCTTGCCGAAAAGCCGCCATGGCACAAAGGCGAAAGGCCATTTCACTAGAATCAACATCATGGTAAGAACCATCGTTTAACTCTATCTTCACGCCTACAATTTGTGCTCCAATTAAAGTTCCTTTGCTCATCTGCTCTTTAAAGCCTTTTTCACAGGCAGGGATATACTCTCTAGGAACATTCCCTCCCTTAACATTGTTTACAAATTCATAAGTTAAGTCGGGGTTATTAGCGTCTAAGGGGGCAATGTTACCCATTATTTTTGCAAATTGCCCAGCTCCACCAGTTTGTTTTTTATGCGTGTAGTCATACTCTGCCGAGCCACCAATGGTTTCTCTGTAGGCCACTTGCGGTTGTCCAGAAACCACTTCGCAATCAAATTCTCTTTTCATTCTTTCGATATAAACTTCTAAATGCAGTTCTCCCATTCCAGAAACAATAGTTTCGTTAGACTCGGGGTCTCTTTTCACTTGAAAAGTGGGGTCTTCTTTTCTAAATTTTTGTAAAGCTTTAGAAAAGTTATTTTCTCCCGATTTATCTTTAGGGCGAACCGCTAAAGAAATTACAGGTTCTGGCACAAACATAGAGGTCATGGTGTATTGCACTTTGTTGTCGGTAAATGTATCTCCAGAGGCACAATCTACACCAAATAAAGCCACAATATCTCCAGAAAAAGCTTCGGTAATGTCTTCCATTTCTGCCGAATTCATTCTTACAATGCGAGGAATTTTAACTTTTTTATTGTTATCACTAATGTTATGAATAAAGTCGCCCTTTTTTAAAGTGCCTTGATATACGCGCATATAAGTTAGCTGTCCAAAGCGCCCATCTTCTAGTTTAAAGGCTAAAGCCACCAAGGGCTTTTCGTCATCAGTTGCTAAGTCTATCGATTTTTCATTGTCGGATTGATCTAAAGCATCGTTGGTGATTTCTGTGGGATTTGGTAAGTAAGAAGCCACGCCATCTAACAAAGCTTGAACGCCTTTGTTTTTATAAGCCGAACCACAAAACACAGGAGTTAGTTTTAAGCTTAGTGTTCCTTTACGAATAGCCACTTGAATTTCTTCTGCAGTGGGTTCTTCTTCCAATAAAAATTTTTCACCCACAGTGTCGTCAAAATCAGCCACCGCACCCACAAGAATATTGTGGTATTTATCCGCCTCTTCTTTTAGCTCTGCGGGAATGTCTTCGATGCGAATATTTTCTCCGTTGTCACCTTCAAAATATAAGGCCTTCATTTTTACAAGATCCACCACGCCCACTAAGTTTTCTTCTAAACCAATAGGGATTTGTACCATTATGGCATTGTGATTCAGTTTTTCTCTTAAGGCTTCGGCCACGCGAAAGGGGTTAGCTCCCGAGCGATCTAATTTGTTAATAAAAGCTACGCGAGGAACATTGTAGCGACGCATTTGGCGATCCACAGTAATGGATTGCGATTGCACTCCAGACACTCCACATAAAACTAAAATAGCACCATCTAATACTCGCAAAGACCTTTCGACCTCCACAGTAAAATCCACATGGCCAGGGGTATCGATAATATTAATGTTAATATCACTAATGTCATTTTTCCATTGAACATTAGTGGCAGCCGATTGAATGGTAATGCCCCGCTCTTTTTCTAGCTCCATGGAGTCCATTTTTGCACCAACGCCATCTTTTCCACGAACATCATGGATGGCATGAATTCTTCCTGTATAAAATAAAATTCTTTCTGTTAATGTGGTTTTTCCAGAATCAATATGTGCAGATATTCCAATATTTCGGACTTTTTCCACTTCCCATTTTGTAGCCATTACATCTCCTTCCAAATAGTGTAGCTTAATAACAGCCTTCTTTGTATCAAATGGGAGATGATTATCAATAAAAATCTTTCAAAAACCCTAAAATTTTTTTTAAACTCCGCTTAGCTGTATTGACTTTTTTCTTATGGAGGGGCATTTTCAAAAAGCAAGTGACAGAAAAGGTGAATTATGGATACAAAAAAATTAATAAATTTAATAGAAAGTGCTATTGCTGAATCTAAAGTCCAGTTAACTAATTTTCCTGGAGGAGGGGCCCATAATCACTTGGGAGTGATGGTAATTAGTGATAGCTTTGAAAACAAGCCCTTGTTAGAGCAGCACCAAATGGTGATGGACTCTTTAAAAGAGGAGTTAAAAGAGCGATTACACGCAGTGAAAATTAAAACTATTACTAAAAAGCAATTTGATGCTTTGTACGCGTAGGCTGATTAAGGGGCGGGTAGTTTTAAAAAGAAGAAATTGTAAAAAGAAAAAGTTTTAAAAAGAAGAAATTGTAAAGGTAACCTAATAGAGCAGGAGAATTTTATGGAAAAAAATATTCGCAATTTAGTAGAAGAAAACCAAACATTTTTATTTATGAAGGGAGACAAAACCAAGCCCTTATGTGGTTTTTCTGCCCAAGTGGTTAGCGCTTTAAACGCTATTAATGTTCCCTTTGAAAGTTTTAATATTTTAACCGATGGGCAAATGCGCCAAGCAGTAAAAGAATATTCTAACTGGCCCACTTACCCCCAGCTTTACCATAAGGGTAAATTTATTGGTGGGTGCGATATTGTGATGGAAATGCAAGAATCTGGCGATTTGGCCTCGGCACTAAAAACAGCAGAATAAAAGGATTTTTTATGACTAAAAATAAAGACGCACTTTATAACAAATGGGGATTAAGAACTTTTCTATTTTCTTATACCGCGTCCTTACTTTTTATGGCGTACTATAGCTTTATTTATGAAGGCATTGATTTAAAAGAAGTAAAAACAGAAGCGGTTGCTGCAGGGGCGGTAAAAAAGACAACCACAAGCCAAGACTTAACCGACAAAGAAAAAGCGAATTTTTGGGTTAACAGTCCTTCGTGGGCGGCTAAAGGTAAAGCCATTTTTCAAATTAATTGCGTTAGCTGTCATGGCCCCGAAGGAAAAGGGGACGGGCCAGCCGCGGGAGCTTTAAACCCTCCTCCTAGAGATGTAGTAAAAGGAAAATGGACCAAAGGGGGTCGGTCCGATCAACTTTTTAAAACCATTAGCAATGGGATTGCAGGAACTTCTATGGCGGCTTTTGGACATTTATCTAAAGAAGACCGCTGGGCATTGGTACATTTTATTAGGTCTATAACCACAAACAAAGTTAAAGAAGACATTCAAAAATTAAAACAAAAGGTTAGCGCACCTAAGTAAAAACTATAAGGACAAAAATTTTATGAAGAGCTTAATTATTTTCTTTTCGTTGTTTTTTGTTATAAGCAGTTTTGCTTATAATCCTGACGACATTCCTTTGCAGGCAGATAAAGCACCCGCCTATTTAAATGGTGTTGGCGTTAAAGAGCAGTTAGGAAAGTTTATTACTAAAAGCTTAACTTTTTCTAATGACCATAAACAAGTTTTAACTTTAAAAGACTATTTAAATTTTCAAAAACCATTAGTTTTAAATTTAGTTTATTTTCGCTGTCCTAGTTTATGCAATCACACCTTAAATGGACTGGCACAAGCTATTAAAGAAAGTAAATGGAAAATCGGAAAAGATTACCGTGTTTTATCTATTAGTGTGAACCCTCAAGAAGATGTAATTATTGCTGCTTCAAAAAAAGAAATTTATTTAGAGGCTTTTGAGGGGGAAAATAGCAAAAAGGATGTAGAAAATTTTTGGTATTTTTTAACAGGAAAAGCAACAGACATTCGTTTGTTAGCTAAAGATTTGGGCGTTAAATATAGGTATAGCAAAAAGGATAAGCAGTACTTGCACCCCTCTACTTTAATATTTGTTAGTCCTAAAGGAAAAGTAACTCGTTACTTGCATGGCATTCAATTTGTGCCCAAAGATTTTGATTTATCTATTCAAGAAGCTTCCGAGGGGAAAACAGGAAATTTTTTAGACCAAGTTTTGTTTTTTTGTTCTCGATTTGATCCTAAAAAAGGAAAGTACACTATTTATGCTTGGAGGGTAATGCAGGCAGGGGGTATTTTTACCGTTTTTATTATGTTGTTATTTTTATTTCCCATTTGGTTTTCAAAAAAAGATAAATTTAATGTAAGAGATAGGGGTTAAGAGTGTTTAAATTACTGTTTTTAACTATAATTAGTGTGTTTGCAAAAGTGGCGTATGCTAAAAAATCGGTATTTATGCCACCAGAGGCTTCGGTTTATGCTCACGACGCGGATAAACTGTATGCTTTTATTTTAAATGTTAGTGCAGTGTCTTTTGTTTTAATTGTTTTGTGCATTGCTTATTTTGGCTTTAGGTATCGTCGCAAAACGGCTAACGAAAAAACACCACACATGTCGCACAACTTAAAGTTAGAGATAATTTGGACCATCATACCTTCTTTAATTTTCTTTTTCATGTTTGGGTGGGGTTGGAAATTGTGGAACCAAGCACGGCACGCTCCCGCTAAAGCTTTAGAGATTTTTGTAGAGGGGCAAAAATGGTCTTGGGGTTTTCATTATAAAAGTGGGCGTAAGTCGGTTAACGAAGTTTATGTGCCAGTAAATAAACCAGTAAAATTTATTATATCCTCTAAAGATGTTATTCATAGTTTGTTTTTACCAGCATTTAGAAAAAAACAAGATGCCGTTCCGGGAAGATACACTTCGCTATGGATACAGCCTACCAAGAAGGGAGAGTATTATATTTTTTGTGCAGAATTTTGTGGTACAGAACACTCTAGCATGATAGCAAAACTTAAAGTGGTTAGTTTTAAAGACTATGCTAATTGGTTAGCCAACGATCCTTATAAAGAAATGAGTTTGTCTAAAATTGGTAAAAAAGTATTTAACACTTCTTGTGCAGCTTGCCACAATGTTAATGACACAAACAAAGTTGGGCCAGGACTGGGTAATTTGTGGAACTCTAAAAGCATTTTTGAAAACGGGGAAAGTTTGGTAGCTGACGCCACCTATATTAGAGACTCTATTTTAAACCCCAACGCAAAAGTGGTAAAAGGCTTTCCAAAAGGCGTGATGCCCACTTTTAAAGGGCAATTGTCTGAACAGCAAATACGAGGGTTAATAGAATATATTAAAAGTTTAAAGGAGAAATAAATGTCTAACTTAACTGATAAAAATTATCTTAATTGTGAAAAAGGTTTGTGGTCGTGGTTAACCACTTTAGATCACAAGCGCATTGGGGTAATGTATTTAATAAGTATTGTTATATTTGCAACTTTAGGAGCTGTATTTTCTTTACTACTTCGTTATGAATTATTTTCTGCAGGAAAAGATTTTTTAACCGCTCTTCAATATAATAAAGTGATGACCTATCATGGTGCTATTATGACTTTTATGGTTTTAGTGCCAGGCATTCCAGCAGTTTTAGGAAACATTTTGTTGCCACTACAAATAGGGGCAAAAGATGTGGCCTTTCCTCGATTAAATTTATTAAGTTGGTATTGTTTAATGGCGGGGGCTCTCATTGCCATGATTTCTTTATTTACCACAGGGGTGGATACGGGTTGGACTTTTTATGCGCCTTACAGTATTGGATCGGCTCAGTCCGGTACGGTATTTGTTGTGTTGGGAGCTTTTGTTATGGGGCTGGCCTCTATTTTAACGGGATTAAATTTTATCGCTACCATTCATCAACTTCGTGCTAAGGGTATGACTTTTATGAAAATGCCTTTGTTTGTTTGGGGTTTGTATGCCACATCGATTATTCAAATTGTGGCCACTCCCGTAGTAGGCATTACTTTATTACTTTTAGTTGCCGAACGCTTATTGGGGGTAGGTATTTTTGATCCTAAGTTAGGAGGAGACCCTATTTTATTTCAACATTTTTTTTGGTTTTATTCTCACCCCGTAGTGTACTTAATGGTTCTTCCGGGAATGGGAGTAATTAGTGAAGTGGTATCCACCTTTTCTAAAAAAGTAATTTTTGGATACAAAGCCATTGTTTATGCCAGTGTAGCTATTGCAGGGGTTGGCTTTTTAGTTTGGGGACATCATATGTTTGTTAGTGGGCAATCCGATTGGGCAGGGGTATTGTTTTCTTTTATTACTATGTTTGTAGGAATTCCCACAGCGGTAAAAATTTTTAATTGGATGACAACTTTATATAAAGGTTCCATTGAATTTAGAACGCCGTTACTATTTGCTTTAGGTTTTTTATTTGTTTTTGCCATTGGTGGTTTAACGGGTTTGTTTTTAGCCACACTAAGTACGGATATGCATTTTCATGATACCTATTTTGTTGTGTCGCATTTTCATTACACTATGGTGGGAGGGGCAGTGATGGCCACTTTTGCCGGGTTATTTTATTGGTGGCCTAAAATTTGTGGAAGAATGTATCACGAACTTTCTGGGCAAATAGGTTTTGCTTTTGTCTTTATTGGTTTTAATGTTACCTTTTTCCCTCAGTTTATTTTAGGAGCTATGGGAATGCCTAGACGATACTTTGATTATTTGCCAGAGTTTGAACACCTTCATGCCGTGTCCACTGTGGGAAGCACTATTGTGAATATTGGTATGGTTATTGTATTTGTCACTTTGTATCGGGCTTGGAAAAATGGAGAAGTTGCTGGAGACAATCCTTGGGGAGGAACAACCCTAGAGTGGCAAACTACCTCTCCACCTCCACACGAAAACTTTACTAAAGAAATGGAAGTTTCAGGAGGGCCTTATGACCGCCCATAAGCATGCACATCACTTTAAAGATGCTGACCACGAATTTTCTGCTAGTAAAATGGGAGTGTGGTTATTTTTATGTACAGAAATAGTAATGTTTGGCGTGTTGTTTGTGGCGTATTTTTTATACCATCACCAATACCCAGCCACTTTTGCTGAAGGGGCAACATTTTTAGACTGGCGAATGGGCGCACTAAATACCGTAGTTTTACTATTAAGTTCGTTTACCATGGCTATAAGTATTCATTTTTGCCAAAAAAATGATTCAAAAAAAGCGGTGCTAAACTTAGCACTCACTTTGGTTTTGGCTGCGGTGTTTATGGTAGTAAAGTACCTCGAATATAGTCATAAGTTTCATTTAGGTTTGTACCCAGGTCAGTTTTTTTCTTACCAAGGGGCAGAGTCGGCAAACTTAGCTTTGTATTTTTCTTTTTACTTTTTAATGACAGGGCTGCACGGTTTACACATTTTAATTGGAATGGGAGTGATTACTTGGGTTTTAATAAGGGCTAGGCGAGGGGATTTTAATTCTAAATATTATACTCCCGTAGAAGGAGTCGGTTTGTTTTGGCATGTTATTGACCTAATTTGGATTTTTTTATTTCCCTTATTATATTTGGTAGGTTAATTTCGCAAAACAGTATATTTATAAAAAGGATAACTTATGGACTTACATCACATTACCCCGATTAAAACTTATGTTAAAGTTTTAGGTTTATTATTATTTTTAACTTTTGTTACTGTCATTGTGGCAAAGCCTGTTTCGGGTTTTGACTTAGGTTTTTTAAACGGGTTTATGGCTTTTTTAATTGCTACAGTTAAGGCCACTGCAGTGGGATTAATTTTTATGGGGCTAAAGCATGAAACAAAGGTTAATAAACGGTATTTTATTTCGGCAATTTTAGTTTTATTTGTTTTGTTTGCTTACGTAGCTTTTGACATTGCCACTCGCGTGGTAGAAGTAAACCCATTATAGGTTTTTTTAAGGATATAAAATTTTTTGTACTGTGGATTTATTTTTTTCTATAAAATAGCCATAGTAACTTACTCTCATTGGGCGATTTAATTTTTTAGTTTGTTTTGCTCTTTTTTGAACGCTTCCCAGTGTGTATAGGGTTCCTATTAGGCCAAAGCTATTAGAAATATCTAAACCCTGTTTTTTGTAAACATTTTGTATATGTAATAAGTAGCCAGTGGCGTAATACAAAGCGCTTTTTATATTTAAAAGTTTTTTTTGCAAAACTTTTTTAGATACAGGTTTACGATGATCTAATTTAGATAACAAGTTTTCTGAAATTCGCACAGCCAAAGCACTTACTTGTAATGGGCCTACGCTAGAAGTTATTTCTATATTCCAAGAGGCAAGTATATTTTGAAGTACATCATAAAGGCCAAATATTAAACTTTGTTCTGCTAAAAAAATACTAGCAATTAAAGTAGGCTGCACTTTGTATTTATGTCCCAAATATAAAATCCAGGCTTTATGTTTTTGAATTAAAAATAAAGCCTCTTTATTAACAGGTCTGGATAATTTATCACAATTTTCAGTATCTAAGCGACACACCTGATCTATGGAGGGTTGTTGAGCGGGAATTAAATAACTAAAATCCACCTTTTTAACAGCAGCACTCCCCTTAAAAGGAATAAAAAGCCAAAAAAATAAGCAGAGTAAAAGTTTCATACTTTTGTAAAGCAAATTACAGGCCAACTTTTAATTACACTGCATAGAAAAAAAAGTATTGATGTCCTTAATTTGTTCTAGGCAAACTTCGTGAGCCATGGGGTAAGAAGTAAATTGCGGTTTGTAATTTAACTGTTCTATTTTGACACAAGTTTCTTTAGCCAGCTTTATGGGAATGATAGTATCTTGAGTTCCGTGCATAAAACAGATGGATGGTGTTTTTGCAGTGGAGGGTTTTAGTAAATCCACATCGGGGTGGTAGGTAGATAAAGCGAGTACACTTTTTACAGAGTGCGCAAGCACGCCGCTTAAGGCAGTATGAAGGGCCACCACACCTCCCTGCGAAAAGCCTGCTAAAATAATATGATCTTCATTGGTGGCACTGCTTACCTCTTTATCTATAAAACCTTTAACATAAAGGCTAGAATTTTTTAAATCCTCTAGGTTAATATTTTTTGTATTGTCTAAGTTATAAATGTCATACCACGAAGGCATAATGGCAAAGCCGTTAATGCTTACCTTTTGTTCAGAAGCGTTTGGAAAAATAAATTTTGTATGTGGTTTATTTTTAAATTTTAGTCGCGGGGCTAAGTTAAAAAAATCATTAGCATTAGCTCCTAAACCATGTAGCCAAATTACAGTATATTTATGCTCTGCCTGAGGTTGTATAATTAATGGAGAGGGGTAGTGGGTCATATTTAAAAATAAAGTTAAGTTTTCTCAAAATGACACAGCTTTCTACTTTAGTCTAGGTAAAAACAACCGAAAGGTACTGCAACAGGAGGCATTAATGATTAAAAATAAAAGCATGGCACTGGTTATTGCTATGGCAGCACTTACTTTTTTTTCATTTTCTGCTGTTGCCGGCAGCAAGGCTAAAGATGTTGAATTATTTAGCGAAGTGGCTCAAGAAATTGAAGAACTTAAGCAAGAGTTGGCTCAAGAGGAAAAAGATAGAGACGAAGAAATTAAAGCTTACAAACAATTATTGGTTAAAAATAAACAAAGGAAAAGGCGAAAGCGAAAATCTGTTCGCAGAGGTATTGCTAGTCAGTAATTATGGCGGAGAGAGGGGGATTCGAACCCCCGGAACCCGTTAAGGCTCGTCGGTTTTCAAGACCGGTGCTTTCAACCACTCAGCCACCTCTCCACTAGAAATCCTAGCGGAGTACTATTATAAAGGCAAAGAAAAATTTATGGATTGCTTATGTGGGTCATGCCACCCATGTAATTAATAAGTGCTGATGGAATTTTTATGCTTCCGTCTTCTTGTTGATAGTTTTCTAAAATCGCAAGAAGAGTTCGTCCAATGGCTAGGCCTGATCCGTTTAAGGTGTGAACAAACTCAAGCTTTCCTCCTTGGGCTCTGCGAAAGCGAATGCTGGCACGACGAGCTTGAAAATCTCCAAAGTTAGAGCAAGAACTAATTTCTCTATATTGTTTTTGTCCAGGTAACCACACCTCTAGGTCAAAACATTTTTTTGCAGAAAAACTAGTGTCGCCTGTGCAAAGCAATACTTTTCTATAAGGAAGTTCTAGTCTTTTTAAAATATTTTCTGCATGTGCAGTTAGTTTTTCATGGGCTTGTAGGGAGTTTTCGGGTTTTACAAAACTAACTAGTTCGACTTTATTAAACTGGTGCTGCCTTATTAAACCTTTTGTGTCTTTACCATAAGACCCAGCTTCGGAGCGAAAACAAGGGCTATAGGCTACAAAAGAAAGGGGAAGGTCTTGCTCTTTTAAAACTTCTTTTGCATAAAAGTTAGTAACAGGAACCTCTGCGGTGGGCACTAATTTTAAATCTTGCCCAACTATACTAAAAACATCTTCGGTAAATTTTGGAAACTGGCCTGTGCCGATTAGGCTATTACTATTTACTAAAAAAGGAGGAATAAGTTCTTTATAGCCATGTTCTTTGCTATGTATGTCCATCATAAAATTAATAAGTGCTCGTTCTAGTTTTGCTCCGGCGCCTTTTAAAAAAACAAAACGAGAGCCGGTAACTTTTGCAGCTCTGTCAAAATCTAAAATATCTAACTCTTCTCCTAAGTTCCAGTGCTCTTTTGAAGAAAAAGAAAATTGAGGAATAGTTCCATAAGTGGATACTTCTTTGTTTTGCTCTTCTCCCTTTCCTTTGGGAACACTATCATCGCACAAATTAGGAAGGCTTAGGCTTAAGGAAGTAAATTCTTCTTGCAAGGAGGCCAGCTCGGTTTCGTAAGAATGAATTTCTGCTTTTATGCTTTGTAATTTTTTTAGCAAAACATCTTTTTCTTTTGCGGTTACTTTTCTAAGTTCTGCGGACTGAGTTTTTTGTAAAGACTTTTTAGTATCAACAGTAAAAATAAGCTGCTTTCGCCGTTCGTTTAGCTTTAGTAAATTATCAAATTCTTGAACAGAAAAATTTCTATTTTTTAAATTAGCTTCGTACTTTTTAATATTTTGATCTTTTTCGTTATTTTCAAAAAGTTTTAAATCTAGCATAGGTCTCTTTTTTACAATTTTTTTATTTTAAGAATGTATAGTTTAGTTTGTCAAAGTGTTTTGCAAAAAGGCTTTTGTTACACATTACCTGCAACATTAGCGTAGTGATACAAAAAAAAGAGAGAAATAATAGTAAGGCCTAGGGCAATAAAAAATACAGAGGGCGTTAAGGTTTTTATAATATAAAACACAAGGTAAAAGCACAGGCAAAATACAAATAGCCAAGATAAAAGTTGGTAGTGCAAAAAAAGCTCTAAAACCGTGGCCGCTAAAAAAGCAATGCTGGTTGCAAATAAAAACTTTAAAACTCCAATGGCAGAGCGAAACAGTAATAACATAATCACCTACATCTGTAATCGGTTTTTGATTGTTTGTCTATCTTCTGCACTAGGGTTTAGTAAAAAATATTGCGAGTAAGCACGACGCGCCAAGTTTAGCTCACCGCTGGATTCGTATATAGCGCCAAGTTCTTTGTAAATTTCGGGCAATCCAGATTCTATTTTTCTAGCACGATCTAGCATAATCTTAGCTGTATCTAACGAGCTCATTAACCGATAGCATTTGGCCATTTGGATATAAACATAAGCAGAAGCGCCTCTAATTTTAATGGCTTTTTGATATTCTTGTACGCAGGCTAAGTAGTTTTTTTCTGAAACATAAATTTCTGCAAGCAATATGCTGGGGTCTGCTAAGTTAGGGTTATTGACTTTTTCTAATTGCAAATGTTTTTTAGCTTCTTTTAATTGAGAGGCAAGAAAATAAGTTTTACCAATATAAAAATGCACCAAAGGGTATTTTTTATTAATGGTTAAAATACCAAAAAGCTGTTTAATGGCTTTTTTATACTTTTTTCTTTGTAAATATAACTTGGCTAAAGCAAATAAAGATTCTGGGTCTGAGGGGTTAGATAAAGCGGCAGTAACTAATAATTCTTCGGCCTCTTGCAATTGTCCGTCTTGAATGTTGACTTTGGCTAACTCTAAATAGGCTTTTTTAAAATGAGGATTAAGTTTAAGTGCTTGGTAAAAATTATTTTTTGCTTGAGAGTAACGGTTGTATCCAGCCAAAGCTTCGGCTTTTAAAAAATAATAAAAACTAGATTGCGGGTAATTATTAATTAGCTTATTTACATAACTAAGGGCTGCAGAAATGCCACGCACCTCTGTCAAACTATGAACATATATTTCTTGAGCAGGGTTATAGTAAGGGTTAAGTTCAAGAACTTGTTCGCTAACTTTTAAAGAGGCGCTTATTTGTTTTTGTGCAAAGTAGGATTTTGCTAAAAGAACAAGACTTTCTTTATCGCCAGGGTAAAGTTGCAAGGCTTTTTTTGCAAAGGAAACAGCCTCTTTGGTATTAGATTTTTTAAATTCCAAATACGCAGAGGCGCGGTAAATTTCATAAGCTCGAGGGCTTTGTTTATGGGCAGATTTTAAAATTCGCGCGGCGGTATCGTACTCATATCTGTGAGTATAATATTGCGACAGCAAAATATAGGCGTGAATAAATTTTGGTTGAACCTTAA
>JAAOIK010000001.1 GCA_015163855.1 Pseudobdellovibrionaceae bacterium | reverse complement strand
GCATCAGCAGCTTTAGCTTCGCCTATTGCTTCGTCTCTTGCTGTGTACTGAATAGTTACAGGAGCTTCAGAAGGTCCACTTAACTCAACTGTTGCTGCCACAAGGTTAGTGTTAGTGCTAGGTTCGGTTAATGGCCGTGGCTTAACAATTAAATACGGTTTTTCTTCGTCATCACGAATGTTTAATAAAACCGTAATGCCGTTGGCCTGTTTGTCGGCTTCCCTCCCACTAACTTCTTGGTCTAAACCAACATTATTTGAAGAAATGTGTAATTTAAATTGTTGGTCTTGCCCTTCGTACATATCGTCATCTAATAAATCAATACTAATTTCCCCATGGGTTTGACCAGCTCTTAATTGTTCTCTACCCCTTTTTGGAGTATAGTCCGATTTAGCCTTAGCATAACTACCACCCACCCCTCCTGCCGGACTAGTAGCATAGTTTAAAGTGAAAGTGGTCCCTCTAGGTAAACGAGGGTAAATAACATAGGGTATTTTTATACTACCTTGGTTTTCTGTAGCCACAGAGCTCGGAGGAAAATACACTTTAGGTTCCGGTGTAGCCGTGTCTTTATCGACAATATAAGCTACACCCTGTTGGTCATCAGGGTTACTTAACAAAGCCGCTTCATCTTCATCTTCAACCTCTAAACTTAAAGCAAAAGATTCAATGCCTTCTTTTTTGACATCATCGTCTATTAAACTCACCACAACTTCTATTTTAGTAACTCCAGGCAGAAAAGGTAAAACCTTATCTACAGATGAATAATCGTCGTCACTACCGGCAAGTTTTTCTGATAAAATACGTACATCGCCATAAGCCTTTTGCTTCATTTTACTCAAAATAGACGAAAAGCTTACATAATCAGTAAAAGCTCGAACATTAATTGTTTTAGTAGCAGCATGGCTTAATCGTACTTCAAAAGTAACTGTTGTCCCCTCTAAACCAATAACAGGGTTAACCGATAAAGTAGGCTTATTTGATTTTATAATGATAGGATCTACTGGATCTACTGGATCTACTGGCACTACTGGCACTACTGGGCCTACTGGGTTTGGGGGTACTATTGAGCCTGTGCTTGCAAGGTCAATCCCATCACACGAGATTAAAGTCATACTAAACACTAGTGCAAATAAGCAAGAGTAAAATGTTTTATATGTTGTGCGAAATATTGTATTTACATTTTTCATAGTAAGCCTTTTTTTAATTTTTTTATAATTATTTTTATAACTATTTTTTTACAAACCTTAATTTAATTTATCTCAATCCAGTAAACTTCTCGGCTATATATAAGAAAAAATAAAAATAAAAATAAACTTAGTCCTAAGACTGGGGTTTTGGCGTTTTTTAAAGCTTTTTATAGGTTGTTTTTGCGCTTTTCCTCCCAAATATAAAGCCTTTTAAATAGCCTTTGGAGAGGCTTGTTTAAGGGCTGTTATGCCCTGTTTCTAGCGATTTAGGCTTGACAAAAAACCCCTTAAGCAGTGAAGTACTCAAGTAGCTTTTTTAGCCACTACAACTCTTAAGCGGGTGTAGCTCAGCTGGCTAGAGCGCCACCTTGCCAAGGTGGAGGCCGTGGGTTCGAATCCCATCACCCGCTCCACTTTTTTTTAGTTTTTAATGTTTTGTATTAAAAAATCTATTTTATTCAAGGCATGCGTTTAAAAAAATTATTTAAATAAATTATTAATGTAGTTAAAAGTAAAAAGGGCAGGATAAATAAAATGATAGTAAAGTTAGTTTTTTTTGTAACTATAATTGTTTTTTTTAGCTCTTTAAAAACTGGTAACCACTACCTTTGTTATAATAAAGGCAAAGATAAAGCCATTTCTTTTTCTTGGAGCAAGTATGATGTTCGTGTGGGACGCATGTCTTTTTCAAGAGGAGCACACTTTGTTAATAAAAATTATAAAAAAAACCTAACCTCCAGCATGAAAGGGGGAACTTATAATGTAACTGCAACCCCAAACAAAGTGGAATTAAATTATATTCAAAATTTTGTGAAAACTAAAATCAAGCACCCCTCGGGAAAATTAACAACAGATACTAGCTTGATAAAAAGTGTTAAAGCTTTTAAAAAAGTGAGACGCTATCATGCTCTATTTGCTGGAGTAGTTAATTATTCTTTTGATATTCAAAAAAAAAATTTAGTAACCTCTTTGCATAAACTTTACCCTCCAAGAAAAGTTACCAAACAACGCTTTGAGCTGAAAAAAGGCGATAAGCGTAGCACAGTAATTACATTAGGCCTTGTAAGTAAAAAAGAATTTCAATCTATTTTTTTTAAAAACAAAGAAAAACCAAAACAACACCTTTACCCTAACTGCCACCAAGAAAGCTGGCTAATCAACCAGCTCCGCTACTTAATGGCTATATTTACATTTGCGTAGTGCGGGTTTTTGTAGGTGGTTTGTAGGTTTGTAGGCGCGGATTGGTTTGTAGGTGCGACAAGTTGTTGCTATTAAATGGCACGAATGATAAGTTTTATTTATGAATATTTTATTAAAATTAAAAACAGCACTGTTGGTTTTTTTATTTATACTTCCCCTGCAAGGCTGGGCCGAAGGTTACAGCAACTCTTTTTTACATACTAAGCACAAAGGGCATAAAGATAACTCTTCTGACAGCAGAAGACCTGTTAGAATGACAAAAGAAATGGGTGAGCATCAATTAAAAAATATGCGAGGTCATTTAGAGGCGGTTAGCGCTATTGTTTCGGCAATGGCCCTTAAAGATTTTAAAAAAATGGAAAAAGCGGCTTTACGCCTTGCAAGCTCCCCTAAAATGAAAATGATGTGCAATCATATGGGAAACGCAACTCCTGGATTTACTAAAATGGGCCTTGTTCTACACACTACTGCAGACACACTTGTGCAAGCCGCAAAGAAAAAAAACTACAAAGTTTTTGTAAAAAAATTAAGTGCCACACTAAAAACCTGCACCTCCTGTCACTCCACTTTTAAACAAAAAATTCTTTCCAAAAAAGCATTACACAAATATATAATGCAACTTAAGTAAAAAACTTTATATGCTTTAGATTAATATCAATTAAAGGAAGCTTAAAAGGCTCAGGCCTTAGTTTAAAGTGACCGAGCTTAACCAGTTAAAAAACCTAAGCTGCTTTAATTTTAACCGTAAACTTAGATCGTTTACTAATTTTATTTCTAAAACTTAGCTTTAAATTAGCTAATTGCCTTGGGCTACTTATGGTCAGAAAAAAAACTTAAAAAATGTTTTATATTGGTTGGAAACCATAAGTTTCCTAAATGCCCACCTGTGGGATAAATAATCATTCTATCCTTTAAAAGAGATTCTAAAAAGCGTAGATCTTTTTTAGGGTTTAATAGTAGTATGTCATCTTGGTTATGTTGAATAAAAACATTAGAAGAAGTTTTTAAAAATTTGGCTAAAGAGTGCAAGCTTGCACGGTGTATTAATTGTTTTTTTGATAACCTATTCTGCTTTGTGCGATAAAATGGATATAAGTATTTGTGAAAATATTCGACAAAACTAAACTTATTGCTAAAAATCCCTAAAGAAATAGAAATTAGTTCTTTTGTGTTATTAAATAACCCCGTTTTATTAACCATTTCTACCCTTCCTAAATAAGAGCTAAATTTTTCTCTAAACTGATAGCCTATCACAGACATTATTTGCTCTTCTGTATAAGGAAAATTGGTATAAATGTATTGCAGTAAATGCTTTGTCCCTTTTCTTTTTTCTTCATCTAGTTTGAAAAAAAAATTATATGCTCTTGCTATTAAAATTTTTTTTTGCTTTAAAGTGTACTTTTCCCAGCGAAAATGAAACTTATCTATACTTTGTCCACCTTGAAATATTCCCATGGGAGGGTTAATGGCCACTACGGTTTTAAAGTTAAAAAAACCATCTTTTTTATCTTGCCGAGCCAAAAATAAACTTCTTAATGCCCCCGCACTATAGCCGGCAATAGATATATTAGAAAATCGCAAACCCATAGCCTGAGCTTTAGCCAATACTTTCTTCATTATACTGCGATAAATTTTTATGTCTTGTGAAACATCTCCTAGCACAATGGTTTTACTTGTAGTTAAAGCAAAGTACCACCAAAATTGGCCAGGTATTACAATAACATGATAGCCCATTTTTTTGTATAAATTGTAAGCTAATAATCTTACACTACCCTCTTCTATAGAAGCTCCAAAACCTCCTAAGACAAAAACTAAAGGTCTGCGCTTTCCTTTGTGCATTAATAACCCTGCATTCGCAATTTTACGCTTTAACCTTGAGCGATAATCTCCTATAAAAATTTCTTGATAATCAAAATAGGGAACAGAAAAACCACCAAGAAGATTTGTGGCTGTGGCCATGTAAGGTTTAGAAAAAGGGAATTTATAATTGGCTACCCTCTTAGCAAAAACGGGGTTGCAAAAAAACAAACTGACTAATAAAATTAAATACTTCATCCAACACCTTTGTAAATACTTTTGTAATGATTCATTTGTAAATATTTTTGTAAATACATTTGTAAATACATTTGTAATGATTCATCTGTAATGATTCTTTTTTTATAAGAAGCTTATATATATTCAAGGCTTAGTGCGGTGCGATATTTTATAGTTCGCGCCTTCTCTTAGTTTTATGCGCTTTAATAAAAATGTTAAAATTACAATTATGAATTTTTTAAACTATTTACTACAAAACAAAGCATGGGCGACGGAAAAACAAAAGGCCGATGCCAATTGTTTTAACAATCTAGCAAAAGGACAAAAGCTATAAGAAAGGATTTTTTTTAAAGTGACCACTTTGTGGCCAAAGCAAGTAGACAAAGCAAGTGCCCACTTTTAGTGGACAAAGCAAGTAGGCAAAGCAAGTGGCCACTATTGTGTGCTGGCCATTAATGCATTTATTCTTTTAACAAAATGGCTTTTTTTGCTTTGTAAGTTCTTTTAACAATAAGAAAAATATTATCGCCTTTAACTCCAATCATAGAGTCGCCAAACTTTTTAGACAAACCCGCTACCGAAGCTACATATCGTTTTTTATCTAAATAGTTTTTGTTGTCTGCAAAAGAATCATCGTCTTCATAAACCACTCTTCTTCGCGATTTACTAGAACTACTACCACCAGCAACTCCTATTTTTTTACCGCCGTAGTATTTTTCAACCTTTGCCCGTTCCTTTGCATTTGCTTTAGCTATGTCTTTTTTTACCATAGCCAATTGTGATTTATTTAAACCAAACGCAGAAGCAAGAGCTCCCATATTTGCCTTTTCCATAGGCAATTTACCTGCAGGAGTATTTACAGTACGGCCATTGTTGGTTTTTTTTCGTGCTTGTTTTATTAATTTTTTAGTTTCTGCAGTGTCCAAACCAAATTGACTCCAATCTACATTTTTTTCTGATAATGCAGTTAACCCGCCATCACCACCACTACCAGTCTGAACACAAGTTGGACAAACCTTCTTGGTTTTCTTTTTATTTGCAAGCGCTGTTATTAAAGAAACACCACCTTGTAATATAGTGGTCCACCCCATTGCCATCATCATACATGATCCTGGTTTTGAGGGAGAGGCAGCACATCCTACCGTGTTGGTTTTAACCAAATAAGTCCCCACTCCTAAAGAAATTAAACCTATAGCTTTAGCTGCTTTGTCAGACTGTTGTGCCGCTGCCCCAGCAGCCACATTTCCTATAACTCCGATAGCTTTAATTGCACCAGTGCTTAAACCTGTGCCAGCGCCAGCAGCATTGGCAGCGTCTTTTGCATAGTTAGTGTCCATTTCTGCATAGGCAGCTTCTTCTGCATTCGCCATGTCCTGTGTCTCTGCGTAGGAAGTGTTAAACCTATCCGCCTTAGCAACATTTACAAACCCAACACTGCTACATAAAAATAACAATCCAAAAAATAAATTCCACTTCATAGTTTACCTCTTTGTTTATAAAAATGACTTACTTGCAATCTAATAATTTTTTTGTATAACAGCTAGATTTAAATTTGCGGCGCACCACTGAAAAGATGTCCACACCGGCTCCACTAATACTAGCTAACCTTCGGTTAGGATCTTGTTTTCCTCCAGGCAAAAAGGCTTGTAAATTAAAGGCTTTTCCTCTTTTTTTTCTGCTGTTTTTATTATAGGAAGAACCCTTTTTTCCATAACCAGCTTGACCCCTGCTACTGTAACCTTGGCCACCCACTCTCACCCTTGAGCTGTAACTTTTATTTCTAAAACCTCTTAATAAACTAGATGAACCTGCAGAGCCAACACTGGCTGTGCCCCCTTGCCCACCAGCACTTCCACCGCCCGAACTCAAACCACCAGGGCTTGCGTAACTAGGGCTGCTATCGCCTTTCGACCCCGAACCGCTTCCGTCTGTGTTACCTGTACTACCAGCTTTATTACTTGCCGAGACATCGTCGTCACCGCCATCGCCCTGCTTGCTTGCTTGAAAGCCCCCTGTATCTGTTGGTATTTCGGCGAGATCATAAGGACTAATGCCTAAGGCTGATTTTTGCAAGCCTCCTGCTCCGGCTAATAGTTTTTTTCTTTTTTCCTCATCTATGAATTTTTTCAAAGCTAAGCTGGTGGTAAGTCCTTTTGTACAAGTATTCGTACTTGTTTGTAAGTTTTTAACGTCTACACTAGCCGTTTCTGCATCCCTGGCTATTGTTTGTAAATTGTAATTCCATTTACTCACCACTGTACTATTAATGTCTCCTGTATCTGTGTTTATTAAATCAGACTCTGCTAAT